>CBDUCU010000023.1:0-16469 GCA_965365725.1 uncultured bacterium
ATACAACGAAAAATTTGCCAATCCTTACGTTGCCGCCGAGCGAGGATTTATCGACGAAATCATCGAGCCGTCACAGACACGCAGAAAACTGATCCGCGCGCTCTCTCTCCTCGAGAACAAACGCGACAGCAACCCACCTCGTAAACACGGCAACATCCCTCTCTAAATAACAAAAGACCTGGAATATGAGTGCCACATTCCAGGTCTTTGACAAGCTTTTCTCGATTACGCTTAGGCTGCTTTTTGCACAGTAGCCTTCCCCTTCTCTCTTAAAATCTCAAGCGCTTTTTTCAGCTGCACGTCCTCTGGCTGCTGTTTGGGGCTGGCAGCTTCTGGCGCTGTATCTCGCCGCTCGCCCTGCGCGTTGGGCTGCGCGATTGGATCATCGTCGTTACCAGTCAGATCGTCAGGATCAACCGCTTCGGCCAGTTCAGGTCTTTTTACTTCGACCGAAGGCTTGATACCTTCCGGTAAAAACGGCTTGCCGTTTGAAGAGGCCCATTTGATTGTCGTCAAAAGCAGCCCGTCCCCATTGCGTAGAGTGTAGAGTTGTTGTTCGGCACCTGCGCCGAAGCTCTTCTCGCCGACTACGTCTCCACGTTTGCGCTCGATAAAGGCGGAAGCGACGGCCTCCGCCGCACCTGCCGTTCCCCGGTCAATAATCACTGCGGCAGGCCCGTCGAAAACGGCCTCTTTCGCGTCGGCATTAAAGATCTTCTCGGTTTTGTTACCGCGCTTGAGCGTCTGTGCAAGCGCACCTTCGCGTATGAAAAGATTGGAGACTTTGACTGCCTCGGTAAGGTTTCCGCCTGCGACGCTTCTGAGGTCGAGAAGGATTTTTTGCGCGCCCTGTTTGAGAAGCTCTTGCAGACGACCCTTTACGTCGGCAGCCTCGCCTGTGTCGAGGCTGTTAACTTTAATCACACCGATCTGCCCTGCTTCCATCCGACTTTCGGCGGCAGGCACGGCGACTGCGCCGCGCTTAACTGTTAAGGCAAAGGGACGCGTCCCTGCACGCAGGACGCGGAGCTTGACATCTGTGCCGGTGGCACCGCTCAAGAGCTGTCGCGCGTCATAGAGAGAGATGTCGCGCGTCGCCTTACCGTCGATATACTCGATGATATCTCCCGCCTGCAATCCAGCCTGATCTGCCGGGCCGCCCTTGACCGGCGCAATAACGTAGAGATACGACGCGACCTGCGAAAGCTCAGCCCCGATGCCGACCTGCGAGTTTTGGACACCTGCCTTATAATCACGTACTTGCTCGACCGTCAAATAGGTCGAATAAGGATCAAGCCCGTAGGCGAGGCCGCGTAAAGCGCCTGCACGCACCTTGTTCAAATCGGGTTCGTCAACGTAATCCGATTGAATGTGATGTAGAACGCTCTCAAAGATGCGGAGCTGCGCGCCGGGGTCGTTCTGCTGCTGAGCGCGACTTGAAAGAAGGCCGCCCGCCACAGTGTAGAGCGCCAGTGTCGCAGAGAAAACGACAAGGATAAATTTGCTGCGAAACGACATCGGTTCACCTCAGAAAAAACTTTGCAAGCTTCACACTCTGATGCGCCAAAGACTTGCGCCGCAGCCTGTAAAACTTTGTGGATGATACAGCAGTGCAAAAAAAGACCGCAAGCCGCTTTGTTGACCGCGCCGAAGACCCTTGCGCTATACTCTTTTGTCCAAGCTTGAAGCAACCACCAATGAACGACTCATCGGCGAAAGAGCGCAACCAAACAGACTCTCTCGAATTGACTAAGGGTCGCGTCTTAGCGCTCGACCTGGGCCGCTCGCGCGTCGGCCTAGCCGTCTCTGATGAGTTGGGAATGACGGCGCGCGCGCTTGCGGTCATCCGCCGCACAAACTGGAAAGCGCTTGTCCGCTCAATTGCCGAGGTAGTCGAAAAATTAGACGTGAAGACGCTTGTCGTCGGCCTGCCTCTGCGTCTGGACGGAACACAGGGCAATGCCGCTGCGGAAGCTCTTCAGGCAGCACGCAATCTAGAGCTCTCGCTTCGTATCCCAGTCCATCTGCAGGATGAGCGCCATACATCACAATCCGCACTTGAGAATTTGCGTGATCGCGGACATAGCGAGGTTGACATACCATCTCAAATCGATGGTGAAGCAGCCAGACTTATTCTCTTAGATTTTCTCTCAACTTACGAAATTGATAAACCGAACGGCATTGACAAATTAGACATTTAGTCTTCTTTCATTTATTCAATTAGCCTCTTGACCAAAATATTCAAACTCTTCGGAGACGTTCGATGAAACGCACCAGATTATTACTGCTATGCCTTCTTTCACTACTTATCTTGAGCATCGGAGCAGTTACTTTCTGGGCCTATACGCAATTAAAGACTCCTCAACAACACTCTCGTCAAAACGACTACATAGAGATTCCTCGCGGCTCAACTCCAGACCAGATTGTCGCACGCCTAACAGAAGCGGGGATCATTAGACACAAAAGACTTCTGAGTATCTACATACGGCTGAGTGGCACGGGTTCACGTCTGAAGGCTGGCGAATATCGTTTTCCTTCACCCATTTCACCCCTCGCAGTTCTCAAAAAACTTGAAGACGGCGAACAGCGTCTGAATCGCTTTACCGTCATTGAGGGATGGGATCGTTGGGACATTGCGACCCAGTTGCAGCGCACACCTGAATTGAACTTACAAAATACAGAAACCGCGCTCGCGCTGCTTGAAGACGTTAGTCTGATTGCCGACCTCGACCCAACCGCGCGGAATCTCGAGGGCTATCTCTTCCCGGATACATACAGCTTCCCGCCAAACACAACCTCGCATGAGATGGTAGCCACAATGGTCAGACGATTTCGGCAGGTTTGGGATCAACGTTTTGCCGAGCGCGCACGAGCTGCAAATCTTACGCCCAGACAGGTCGTGACCATCGCCTCTCTGATCGAGACCGAAGGTAAGCTCAAAGAAGAGCGTCCGCTGATCGCCTCCGTCATCTTCAACCGGCTCAAGCTCAATATGCCTCTCGGCATCGATTCCACAGTCATCTATGCCTCAAAGATTGCAGGAAAGTGGAGAGACGACGGTAAGGTTTACAAAAGCGATCTCGACCGAGAGTCGCCCTACAATACAAGGAGAGTCGCAGGCCTTCCGCCCGGCCCCGTCGCTTCGCCCGGCGCTCATTCAATCGAGGCCGCGCTCTCGCCTGCGACAACTGAATACCTCTTCTACGTCCGAGAACCGCAACGCAACGACGGCGCGCACAATTTCTATAGCAATGAATCCGAATTCCAGCGCGGCGTACAGGCACTCAGAGAGTGGGAACGCGCACGCGACGCAGGGGCTTTAAAATCAAATGAGCCACCGCGCTAATTCGCTTTCTTTTCTCGAGCGGGGGCTCCGCAAGATGCCCCTTGAAATCAAACCACCGATACACTATCCTCGCAATGTCTCCTGCATCAATTTCTTTTTTCCGGCAGACGTTTCGTTCGACGCAACGAGGGGGTCAACTATGAGGAAAGCGTTTTTACTCTTCACACTCTTTTTTCTTTTCGCGTTTTCAACCGCCGCGCAGGAAAAGGGCGTGGACCATCAAAACGAACGCGTCCGCGACAACAGCGTCAATCGCGCCCCTGCTGTCAACGGCGGGAAGGTCGATGTCGGGACAGGACGCGGGGTCGATTTCGGAAAGGGTCGCACGCCCACGCCGGCCCCGCTTGAAAACCCTTATCGTTTCTCCTCCCCAAACGATGTTGTCCAGAAGGCTGTCGTAGAATTGATGCGAGAGCGCAAACTCATTCTCGACGATGCGGCATCACGCCCAGCCGAAGGCGTTTTGTTGACACAACCCTATACCTTTATTCGGGGAGCTGTCGTCGCGCCCGGAGCACTAAGCCAAGTTGCAGAAGTTCCAGCCTCAGATTCACGCGGTTGGACGCGAGGCAGATATACTTTAATTGTCGAGATTCTCCCGACCGATGCCACCACAACCCAGGTCTCGATCAACGCCAAAATTGAAGGGCGCAGTGAAGGCGTGACCGGGGCTGAGTGGGTCACGCTTCGCAGTACTGGTTCAGTTGAGCAAACTTTTCTCATCAGTCTTATCCAAAGACTAACCGGCGGCCCGCCCCCCGGGTATGAAGCAGTAGAAGAGCCCGACTAAGCGACCTTCTTATCAACATTTACCGTAACTGATCTCAGAATTTACTTAATACGCAATCATAGTACAGGCTTTGTCTGTAGAGGTGTGTCTTCAGGTTGAGAGAAAGTTACCGATCTCAATTTCAAAAGGTGTCGTTTATGAGAAAAGCTTTCTTTATCTTGCCAATTCTGTCAATGATAGTTTGGGGATGTAGTAGCAGGCCCGCACAGCAAACACAAAAAACCGTTGAACTGAAGGCTCAGTCGGAGAAGCGTCGTGAGGTAAAGATCAAGGTGATTGAAAATGAACCGACCCTTCAAGGCTCCCGCTCAGTGATCGCAGGTTCGGTACAGAATGTATCCGCTGAGAGTCTCAATCAAATCTCGATAGTATTTGAGCTAATCCGTAGAGATACCGGCGCAAAAGAAGTTCGCGAAGTTAATATTCAGCCCTCTTCACTTTCTCCCAGACAGGAAGGAAAATTTTCCTTAACCCTCTCAAACCGTGAATGGTCCGGATCAAGGATTCTCAAAGTAATTAGCCCGGATACTCAGCAGGAGGGCTTAGCCTTTATCTACGAACCCGGCGTTAAGAGGCCACCCGAACGCTTTCCGGAAGTGAATAAAACCATTATTGTCCAAAGACCTAAACCAAAAGGTGAAGAGTTTCTAAACAGCCCGGATGATGCTGTACCCATTCCATAACATCTGAGGGAATGCTTTAAGGGTCGGCGCACCGACCAATTTCAAGTATTACTTTCGATAGTCTGTTGGCTTAGCCCAGACAACTAATAAGTATATTTTGAACGTCACAACATCGGGTTGCACAAAGATTTTCAGTTCTGTCAGAGCACTATGTCTGGCCACGAAAAAATTAGTTTGCAGTTGGTTTGATATCTCAAATGTTGCTCAAATTCAGCTTTGTTCTTTTGTCTGTGTTCTGCGGCCAATCTTTCGCGAGCGCGCAAAGCCCTGCTGCGGGGACGAGAAACGCTTCTGCTTCTGACACTGACAGAAAACCAGATCGCGGTTCTCCCGAAGAGGAGATGCTTCACCGTGCAGAGATTCGTCGCGGCGAAGAGGCACACCAGGAGATGCTCGAGCGCGCCAAAGAAGGGGCGGAGATTGTCTTACAAATAAAGCAGCAGTTTGAAAAGAACTCAGCCCTTGGTACTGAGGAATTAAAAAGCCTCGAGCGCGTCGAAAAATTGGTTAGAAAGATTAGGGGAAGTTCTGGCGGCTCCGATGATGATTCTTCACAAAACCTGCCTTTGAAAGCCGATGCCGCAATTGGCCAATTGGTCGATGCATTTGACGATTTAAGCCGCAAGGTTGAGAAAACTTCTCGCCTGGTGACATCTGCAGCCGTTATCCAGCGCTCAAATGAAGTCATCCGATTGGTCAAACATATCAGGACTCTTTTTCGATGACGTTAAGCCCTCTTACTCCAACGCAAGCCCCCCCCCCCCGACGCTCTGTCTTTCCATACCTTTTTAATTTTGCAATTGCTTTTTTTGTCGTCTCAACTTTTGGTGTAATTAGTCCAACTCTGCATGCACAAGATGACGAAGACGTTGTGCGCGTCGAGGCCGAGCTCGTTCTGCTTAATGCTACGGTTACAGACAGCGCGGGCCATTTTGTCCATCGAATGACTCGGAAGGATTTTAAGATATTTGAGGATTCAACAGAACAATCAATCAATATATTTGCGCGCGAAGAGAATCCTTTCGCCGCCGCAATTCTCATTGACACATCCGGCAGCATGGGGTCGCGAATCACGCTCGCACGTGCTGCGGCCATCCGATTTCTTGAAAAACTACGCCCTGACGATGTAGCAGCCCTTTATCACTTCGACAGAAAAGTCGAACGCTTGCAGGAGTTTAACAACAGTCGTGACCTTCCCTCATTAGCCTATGATCTGCGTGCTGAAGGCACTACAAAACTTCATGATGCAATCAGAGATGCAGCACGCGACCTTGCCAGAAGACCCGAAACACGGCGCGCAATTCTAGTGCTCTCAGACGGCGTTGATACGGCCAGCACAACAACTCTGGACAAAGCTCTAAACGAAGCCCTCGCGGCTAATGCTACTGTCTATACAGTCAACATGGCCGACATAAGTCTATCCGGCAATCAGAGACAAATGCTCGCGGGGTCTTTGAAAAAGCTTGCTGAAAAAAGCGGCGGGAGATATGTAGAAACGCCGGGTGGTAAATCTCTACAGGAAGCTTTTGAGGGTATCATCGAAGAGCTAAGCAACCAGTACACTCTGGGATATCGCCCGACAAACCGCATGCGAGATGGCAAATGGCGTTCAATCAAGCTGGAAATCACAAATAAAGATCATAAAGTTCGCACTCGTGCTGGCTATAAAGCTCTCAAACAGTAAGTTCAGCTATCTTTTTTAAAGAACTACTTTTAATGTAATCTTTCAGGTTTACTGTTAAGGTAAAACCTTAAAGACTCGTTTCGTTACGAGATTTATCATTGTGACGCTCGAAGGCCAATTCAACGAGTCGGTCAATGACTTGCGAGAAAGGCAGCCCTGTAGCTTCCCACATTTTGGGATAACCAGATACGTCTGTCAGGCCCGGCATTGTATTCAACTCGTTTAGTAAAAGCTCGTTCGATCCGCGTTTGAGAAAGAAATCGACGCGAGAAAGTCCAGCACAGTCGAGCGACTTAAAAGCTTTGACAGCCAGTTGACGCACAAGCGCCGTCAACCTGCTCGAAATCCTGGCCGGGACGATGAATTCGACGTGACCTGTGCTCGAGTACTTCTCTGTGTAATCGAGAAACTCAGCTCCCTTCTCCAAGACGACGTACTCACCTGGAAGGCTCGCCTCAGGCTCGTCATTTCCGATAACCGCACACTCAATTTCACGTGCATCCAAAGCCTCTTCGACGATGATTTTGCGGTCGTATCTTGCAGCCAAAGCCACAGCTAACTGAAGACCCTGTAAATTGTCCGCGCGTGAGATACCGACCGAGGATCCAAGGTTAGCGGGTTTAACAAAGCATGGAAAACCGATCTCGCGGGAGATTCGTCGGGCCAACGCAACATCATTTTTTTCCCATCCGGAGCGGAGAAACCAGACGTACTTACACAAGGGCAATCCGGCCTCTCGGAAGAGAGCTTTCATCGCCACCTTATCCATTCCACTGCTGGAAGCCAGCACGCCGCAACCGATGTAAGGAATACCGGCCATCTCAAACAAACCCTGAATTGTTCCATCTTCACCGAAAGTGCCGTGAAGCACAGGGAAAACCAGATCGATCTTTGTTTTGACAGGGCTGAGACTGTCGATTGCTACCAAACCTTTATGCGAGGGGTCAGCCACAATTGTCAATGCGTCTTCCATCCCGGTCATCTCGCCCGTCAACAATCTTTTTGTCTGCGCAGGCAATAGATTTGCCGATTCCGACGGCGAGAGCCAGCGTCCATCTTTTCCAATTGCCAGAGGGACGACTTGATACTTTTTCCTGTCAAAAGCTTCGATAACCGAACGCGCTGAGCGGAGCGAGACTTCATGTTCGCCGGAGCGCCCACCGAAAACAATTCCAACCCTAATTTTTCTCGTCATGTATTGATTAGCAATCTCCAGTAGTCGGAAATTCAAGAGGATAAGGAAACAAGAGCAATACTCAAAGAATTGTTTTTCCTAGAGCCGAGAGAATCAATTCGACGCCCAACTCGGCGGTCCTATTATTGATGTCAAGAGCGGTATTTATCTCAACCACCTCGATTGAAGTCATTCCACCGGCCTCCGCTATGTGCTCCATTGCAAGGTGCGCTTCCCTATAGGTCATTCCGCCGCGCACGATTGTTCCAGAACCGGGTGCGTCGCCGGGATCAAGCGCGTCCACATCCAAGGTGACATGATAGCCAGCCGGGGCTTTTGAAGCGATGTGGATGGCCTCATCGACGCAGGCGCTCATTCCACGCTCGTCAATCTCACGCATTGTGAAAAAGCGCACGCCGAGGCGACGAATCAGTTCACGTTCACCGGGGTCAACATCTCGCGCGCCGATGTGTGCGCAAAAATGCGGCTCAATCTTTGGTGAAAAACCTTCAATCCCGGTCAACTCCGGCGCTCCATGTCCGAACAAAACGGCGAGCGGCATACCGTGAAGATTTCCCGAAGGCGAAGTCTCGGGCGTGTTCATGTCGGCGTGTGCGTCGAACCAGATAAGACCGAGTTGCTCATCTCGCTCACGAAAAAATGACGACGCGCCTGCGACTGAACCCATTGCGATTGAATGGTCGCCGCCGAGTATGATCGGCAATTCTCCGTCCGTCAGAATCTTTTTCACATCGACGGCAAGCCGCACGCACGCATCCGTGATTTCACTCAAAAACTTTAAACGCTCATTAGAAGCAGTGTTTGAAGAAGGACAGTCCATCCGCAAGTCGCCTAAATCACGCACCTCGTATCCGAGTTGTGAGATGCGTTGTCTGAGCCGCGCGACGCGCATGGCAGCCGGGCCGAGATCGACCCCCGCGATGCTTGCTCCGAAGCCGCACGGCGCACCGAGTATGCTGACGCGCCGACCTGCTCCCGGCAAACGCCCTGGTGAGGAAGTCGCGGACTGTTCGACGACCGTGTCGCTCATACATTTCTCCCCGCAGCTATTCACCGAAGCTGAAGCCGCTGCCGCCGCCCTGTGATGGAAAGAACGGTCTCATTAATCCCGCAAAAGCCGCGAGGTTGCGAGTCTGAATCAAAACCTCGCCCGGACCTGTAAATTCCGCAACGATCCCCTCGCCGCTCACCATGCTTCTAAAAAATCCAGAAGCAGCTTTTCGCAGAGTGTACTGCGTCGTCCCCTCCCAAGCGACTAAGTGGCCCGTGTCGACGACGTATCTTTCTCCGGGTGCGAGACGCTTTCTATGGATTGCTCCAAACGAGGATAAAAGCAGAAGGCCTGTGCCCGTCACCTGGAGGACGAAAAGACCTTCGCCGCCAAAGAAAGATTTTGCGCCTCCCCATTTGGTGTTGATCGTCAAACCCATGTCGCCCGCAAGATATGAGCTTGATTGAACAAAGAAATTCTGATTTCCCATCTCAACAGCTGCAATGTCGCCAGGGCCGCCCGGCGCGAACGTCACTTCGCCGGGGCCGCCCCGCGCCGTAAAGGTCGAAACAAAGGCCGATTCACCGCCGGCAGCGCGCTTGATTGCCCCGAACAGCCCGCCTTTCATCTGCGATTGCAATTCGACGTTTGCAGACATCGAGACCATCGCGCCGGCTTCGGCCTGAATTCCCTGCTCCGCTTGCAACTTGATCACGGCAAGTGCGAACGATGGCTGATGAAGAATCTCAAATGCGTAGCCGCGCCCCTGCCCTTGTGAATCCGCGTCGATATGTATGCCTTGAGCAGTTGAGCCCGAAGGCGACCACGGCTGTTCAACCGTCGGAGCATTAAAGACTTCGGCAGCGCTCACAGGCTTGCCGCAGGCTCCGCAAAATTGTGCGCCGGCAATAAGCCCGGCTCCGCATTGAGGACAGTTCATACTAAAACTCCTTGTAGTTTCCTTTTCCGACGATGCACAACAAACCGCCTCGTCCTTTGAAGGCCGATCTCATTCCGATAAAAGAAGATTTCATTCCGCGAATATTTAAGGTCTCAGCCGGTAGAGCATTCGCGGGAACGGGATGGTTTCGCGGACGTGATCGATGCCACACATCCACGTCACCCAACGTTCGATACCCATACCGAACCCGGCGTGCGGCACGCTCCCGTAACGACGCAAATCCAGATACCACTCGAATGCTTCGCGCGGCAGATCGTGTGCGGCCAATTGCGTTTCAAGAAATTCTAAAGAGGTTGCGCGCTCGCCGCCGCCAATCACTTCTCCATAGCCTTCGGGCGCAAGCACGTCCACGCCAAGCGCAAGGTCGTCTCGTTCGGGGTCGCGTTTCATATAGAAGGCTTTGACCGCCGCCGGATAGCGATGAACCATAACGGGCCGGTCAAAGCGGCTTGAGATGAATGTTTCGTCAGGCGCGCCAAAATCCCCGCCCCACTCAAAACGCGTCTCAATCTCGCCTCGCTCGTGCCCCTCTTGAAGCATCTTCACGGCATCATCGTATTGCACCCGCGGAAACGGTGGGACGATCGCTTCAAGCTTTGACGTGTCACGCTCCAAGACCTTTAACTCCTCGCCTCTCTCCTCAAGGACGCGCGCGGCGATGTATGAAAGAAAACTCTCGCTCAAATTCATCACATCGTCGAGCGTTGCATACGCCATCTCAGGCTCGACCATCCAGAACTCAGTGAGATGCCGGCGCGTCTTTGAACGCTCGGCGCGAAAGGTCGGGCCGAAACAATAGACTTTGCCGAAAGCTGCTGCGGTCGCTTCGTTGTAGAGCTGTCCGGACTGCGAAAGATACGCTTTTTCATCTTCGAAATAATCGACCTCAAAAAGCGTGGTCGTTCCTTCGCAAGCAGCCGGTGTAAGTATCGGAGTGTCGCACAGAGTAAATCCGTTCTGGTCGAGAAAATCGCGGACCGCACGGACGATTGTATGCCTGACTTTGAGAATCGCATGCTGTCGGCGCGAGCGCAGCCAGAGATGGCGATGATCCATCAGAAACTCTGTACCGTGCTCTTTGGGTGTGATCGGGTAGCCTTCGACCCTTTGCACGACTTCGGCGTTCGTCACATCGATTTCGTATCCGCCGGGCGCGCGTTCATCGGCACGAACGCTGCCGTGAATAACAAGCGCAGACTCTTGGCCTAGTCCTGCAAATGAGTCCCAAACCTCCTCTGTGACTGATTTTTTGAAAACAACGCATTGCACTACGCCCGTTCCGTCGCGCAGTTGTGGAAACATGAGCTTTCCGCTCGAACGCATGTTGTAGAGCCACCCGCGCAGAACAATCTCTTCGCCGACGTGACGCGAAAGCTCATTGATGTAAACCTTTTGCATGATGACGTTTATTGTTGAGCCTTTCTTTAAGTAAATCGATTCGTTTCGCAGATATTGGATTTATTGATGGCGATTTCAATCATTCGCTGAGGATTGAAATTCAGCCTTGCACGTTCAGACGCGCACGCAGGATTGATTGAAGCGCTGGAAAACGGCTGAGCCATTCGGCGGCCTGGATGACGATGCGCAACATCGGATCGATAAACTGCGCATAGATCTCGCCGCGCCCCGCCACGCCCGTCTGATATGAGAAAGTGCCCGTCGCCTTTAGGCAGCGCTGAACCGTCATCAGTCGAAATTCGTGTGCAAAGTCGTCCGGGTCGATTGGGGATAGTCCATGTTTCAATCGCTCGTCGAGAAAAAAGAGCCGTCTTTCTCTGACCTCTGCGAGCGAAGGCACAACGGTTTGTCTATCGAGAAGAAGAGAGACAAGATCATAGCTGGCCGGCCCCATACGCGCATCTTGATGATCGACGATGCGAAGCTTCCCCTTTCGGTCAACCATCAGGTTCGACGAATGAAAGTCTCGATGACAGAGAACGCGCGGGCGAGCGGAAAGCTCCGCCGCAAGGTCGTTTAATTCGGCTCGCAGTTCTGCTTCTTCGGCATGTTTCAGTTTTTCTTTACGCAGGCTTCCGAAGAAATGCTCAACAAAGAAATCCAGCTCCCAGGAAAGCTTTGCCTCATCGAAGGCAAGACGACTGCAAATAGATTTGCGCTCGACGGCCTTATCGGTCGCCGCCTGTATTTCTGCAATCAGCCGGACGGCGCTCTCAATATACTCTTCGCGTTCATCCTCCGTTGCCGCCTCGTAGATACGTCTTAACTGTTGGTCGCCCAAATCTTCCTGCACGATGATGCCTGCCTTTGGGTCAACATCGAGGATTGAAGGCACGGGAAGTTTCGCTTCGATAAAAAGGCGCGTCACATCCAGATATGGATGAATCTCGGGATCGAACGGCTCAGGATAGACGGCGGCCACAGCCGTCGCACGTTTCCAGGGGATACGAAAATATTCGCGCGTCGATGCATCAGGAGTGAGAGCAAGAATTTTCTCAGGTTCAAGACTCTGCCCGACGAGATAGGCTTCGAGCCGTTCGCGGGCCGTCGTCTCGAAAGCGTTAGGCGTGATTGTCGTCGGATGGCTCATGAGAAAAAAGGCGCGGGCCCCTCGGCTATTTGCAACCGAAGGGCATGTCGCTGCCAAATCGTCAAACTGATGTATCGAACGCAGAAAGTAATATGTGTGGAGCGTCGGAAGGATTGTATCACTGCGGCAACGGCACAACAAAATTTGCCCCGTGAAACTCGCCTGAGAGAGCCTTCTGGGGTCGCTCCTCGCCTTCGACGAGTTTGGCGCGGACAACAGCGACGTTCTCCAACACGTCACCCCCGCCGATGCTCACGCCTTCGCCCAAAATCGCGCGTCTTATCTTTGCGCCGCTTGCAACCTTGACGTTCTCCCAGAGAACTGAATCAACGACCTCTGCGCCCTCATCAACGATAGAGCCAACTCCGATTTCGACGTTGCGCCCTTCTCGCTGCATCAACGCCAGACTTATCTCTAAATATCGAGGGATAGTAGAAAGTTCATACCACATCCCTTCTGCAACGTGCGCGGCAATGATTTCGCCGCGCTCAATAGCCTGCGGGTACACGTCAGTTGTCGAATGCGAGAAGATGCCGCGAGGGATGTAATCAAAGATTCGAGGCTCAAGAATCTGTATCCCCGTAAACATCAGAGGCACGCTCGTCGTCTCTTTCGAGACGTTTTCAGAAAGAAAAATCTCCATCCTTCCGGCGTTATCGGACGCTATAGGCTTTGGCGCGGGGCCGAACCCGATGACTTTCCCGTCCAGCGTATTGACCGTGCTGAATCGTTCGCGTTTACGATTTGGAAGAAGAACGAGTGTGGCGAGCGCGCCCATTTGCCTATGCGTCTCAATCGCTAAGCTGAGATCGATGTCGGTTGCAATCTTTCCGTTGATGACGACAAAAGGCTCATTCTCAAAATGCTCGCGCGCATTGTCGAGCGCACCACTTGTGCCGAGAATTTCCGGCTCTTCGACGTATTGAAGACGAACTCCGAATCGACTTCCATCGCCTAATGCCTTGCGCACCGAGTCTGGTCTGTGATGAAGATTGACGAACACATCTCGGCATCCGTATCGGGCGACATATTCGGCAACATACCCGACAAGCGGGCGACCCATAAATGGGATGGCGGGCTTTGCACGGTCAACTGTCAAAGGCCAAAGACGTGTGCCGTACCCGGCGGCAAGAATCATTGCGCGCATCTCTTAAGTCCTTTTGAAAATATTTTGAGTCAGATTCGCCCGAAACCGCTGCGTGAGTCAAACACACGAAGAGCCTCGCAATTTATTTATTGCTCTCGGTGTAGCAATTTATCTTTTGAGATGTGCGGTGCGGTTTAACGTCAGACTACGTTAGTGGCTTGCGACGCATCGCGGATGACGAGGTCAAACGTTCCGGGAGCGACTTTTCGGAAACGATTGTTGCGATTTAATGAGACGGCGATGCTGATGGTTGGGTGCTGTCCTGTAAATTGAAAACTGCCCTCAAGAAGACGATTGTAGATTTCGTTGACGTGCAGAGGCCCGCCCGCTTCACGCAAGATGATCGCGGTCGCCTGCGGAATTGTGCGGTCGAGAAAACGGTTGCTCGTCGTCTCGACATTAGTTTTGATGGGCGGCATTTCATGACGCGGAACGTGCGCTCCGGTCGATGAATGCGTTTGAAAATTTTGCTGCGCGGCACGTTCCGCATCGCGTCTGAGCGCCGCTTCAATTTCTGCGTCTGACGGTACGGCAGGAGTCTGCGCGGCGGTGAACATGCCTGACATGATGCGAAACATCGCAGCTTCGGTTTGACTGACGAGCGCGTCCATCTCCGATAGCTCTGTTCGCATCCGTTCGGCTTCGGCCTCGATGTCGGCCAGACGCGAGGCGAGACGCGAGCGCGTGGCGCGCGCTTGACGCAGGCTCTGTTCTAATGTCGCAAGTAGATTTTCGCCGGCCATGTTTTCAGTCCGTTAAAGCGCGTCGTCTATTACATCTCGCGTTCAAGGATAAAAGACGGGATTGAATGTAAAGCCTCCTTAAATTTTGAAGGCTTGAGAACTTTGAGAGATTCCTTTGCAGCCTCAGCAAACTCGTCGGCGCGGGCGCGTGCTTTTCTCAGAGCGCCCGTTTGTGTTGCCGCATTGAGCAGCATAGCGCGAGAGATCTTTTCATAGTTGCCATCGTGTACGACCGTTTGAATAGCTGCGCGCGCGGCTTCATCTTCAGCAAGCAGATAGATGAGCGGCAGCGTCACTTTGCCTTCGAGTAGATCGACTCCGGCGGCCTTGCCGAGCGATTCACCCGTACCCGTGACATCTAATAAATCATCAACAAGCTGGAAAGCCGTCCCGAGATTGAGACCATAATCGCGAAGCGCGGCTTGCTCGGAAGCGCTTGCGTTGCCGAGCATCGCGCCAATCTCGCAACACGCGCTAAAGAGATAGGCGGTCTTGCGTCGAAGCACGTCGAAATATTGCTCTTCTGTAACATCGACGCGACCCAGAAGCATCAGTTGAATCAGCTCCCCCTCGGTCATCTTACGCGTAACGGCTGTCAGAATGTCGAGCACCGGTAAAGAACGCTCCAACAAACTCGTCTCAAAGGCCGACATATAGAGCCAGTCGCCCATCAGCACAGCCGTCTGGTTGCCAAAGCGACTGTTGACCGAAGCTCGATTGCGCCGCGTCTCTGCGTTGTCGATGATGTCGTCGTGAACGAGCGTGGCCGTATGCAACATCTCCATCACGGTCGCCATCCGAACGACGTTATGCTGTGAAGCGTCGCCGCCGACGGCGAGCGTTGAAAGAAGCGTCAGTGCGGGCCGCACGCGTTTGCCGCCCGAGGCGCGCAAATAATCACCGATGTAAGAGATGACCTGTATGTTCGAGCGCGCCTGTCGCTCAAACTCCGCTTCGACCAATGAAAGCTCCGCGCCGACGAGACTGAATATCCGTCGCGCCGTTTGTGTCGCATCCTCGACCGCCGCCAAATGACCCGTTGTCTGCATATTTTTTTGTGAGCAGTAAGCAGTAGCCAGCCACGATCTGCTTACTGCACTACTCTGATTATCGCTTACTCAATTCGTGCGATAGTTTGTGTACTCCATATGGATGCCGAAGTCTTTCTGCTTCAACTCGGAGATGATGTTTTGTAGCGTATCGCGGTCGCGCCCCGTCACGCGCACAACGTCGCCCTGAATCGAGGCTTGTACTTTGGCCTTTGTATCTTTGATAAATTTGACGATCTCTTTGGCCTTCTCCGTAGGGATTCCCTGCTGAATGGCGGCGTGCTGGCGGACAGAACCGCCCGCAGCGGGTTCAACGCGCCCGTAAGTGAAAGCTTTGAGAGAGACGCCTCGCCGAACGAGCTTCTGCTGAAGAATGTCGTTCATGTTGCGCAGACGCGTCTCATCCTCAGCCGTCAGGATCAGTTCCTTTTCTTCAAGCTTGACCTCGGCTCGACTCCCCTTAAAGTCAAAACGCTGTCTGACCTCTTTCATCGTCTGATCGAGCGCGTTCACGATTTCGCTGCGGTCAATCTTTGAGGCGATGTCGAATGAGTTTTGTTGTGCCATGTTGCAGTATGAAAACTTTTGCGCAAAGCGGCGCACGGCGCGGGATTAATTTTTACGCCGGACAATTTATAACATTAACAGTCGAAGCTGGAAAAGAAGGGCGAGCGGCTAAAGAAACTTTTTTCCGCGTGCAGCATTCAATTTAGACGAAGTTGATCGAGATTTAGTCCAAACAGCCGCGCAAAATTTTCACTCGTCTTCTGCCCCAATTCCTCCCCGCTCATGCCGAGCCGCTCGGCCAGAAAATTTGTGGTCTCGACGACGCGCGCCGGTTCGTTTCGTTTGCCGCGAAACGGCACAGGCGTGAGATACGGGCAATCGGTTTCGACCAGCAGGCGTTCGAGAGGAATTGTTTGAGCCACTTCACGCAGAGCGGAAGCATTCTTAAAAGTCACATTACCGGCGAAAGAAATCATCAAGCCAAGATCGAGCGCCTCTCGCGCCAGAACGGATGTGCCCCCAAAGCAGTGCATGATGCCGCCGATATTTGCGTCCTTCCAGACGGCGCGCAAAACTTCAGCCGTGTCCTCATCCGCCGCGCGTGAATGGATGACAATGGGCAGTTGCGCTTCTTTCGCCAGATTGAGTTGAAGGGCAAACACTTCGCGTTGCACTTCGCGCGGCGAATGGTCGTAATGATAATCAAGACCGATCTCTCCCCAGGCGATAATTCGAGAGCTGTTCTCCACCAAACTTAGCAGACGGTTTTCAGCCTCCCTGTTAAAAAGAATTGCATCGTGAGGGTGAACTCCGACCGCCGCAAAA
>CBDUCU010000024.1:0-16308 GCA_965365725.1 uncultured bacterium
AGCGGGTGTTCGTTGACGGGCCGAAAATTGCGCTCGGACAAATGGTAGTAACCCGCAGGAATCATAAAGGCTTCGTCCGTGGTGACGGCCTTTTCGCGGATGATGAGAAGCGCGCTCGCGGCGAGAAAAACGAGTGCGGCGGCGCAGACCGCTTCGGGCCATCTCCGTTTGAGCAGACTTTCTCGCGGGCTGTGCGAATTGTCGGTCGCTGTTTGATTCATCAAGATGGGGACGGCCAGAGCGAAGTTCAAAGGGCGCTATTATGATTCAACGCACTCTGTTTGCGCCACCCGACGCGCGCGAAACTTCAACGATTGCAAAGCGCAGTATTGACTTAAACATTCGTTTGCCTTAGAAGTTGCAACACGGAAACCCCCGAAGCGATCAACAACCTCATTGGAGGAGGATTTTTATGCAGGGACCTTTGCGCGGAATTTTGGCCGGATTAGCGGCATGGAAACTTGGCGGCGGATGCATCTCGACGATCCTAATCTTTATCGTCGTCTTCTACTTGCTGGGCTATGTAAACTGTTAAGCACGACAAACTATAAAGAGACCGAAACGGCGAAGCACAGAGTTTGTGCTTCGCCGTTTCGGTCTTTACTTTACTGTCTTTGTAGGAACAGGCATCTCCAGCCTGTCTACGTTCACAACACAATCTGATTGAGGGCGATGCTTTTGTTTCGGAGACAGGCTGGAGATGCCTGTTCCATCTTAATTCTCTTCCAGCCTGTTGAACTCGAAGAAGAAATTCTCTTTCGCGTCGGGCTTCTTCATACGCATCGTCCGCGCGCCGCCAAAACCGGCCGGTCCTTCTTTAACGGTATAGTCCGAAGGCAGCTGAAAGAGCGACGAGGCAGGCTCGGTGCGGTCGATGTTGGTCAGACGATAGACGGTCGTGCCGAAGCGCGGGTCGCTGTGGCTTGTCTTGACGACGGTTTGGAGTTCGGGCGAATACCAGCGCTCGGTGACGATGTCGATGTCGCGTTCGTTGCCGATTGAACCGGCAGGGATGCTGAGCGTGATGCGCTTGCCTTCGGCGCGCACGCCCTCGACGATCTGCTCGCCAAGCTGTTCAACCTTCGGCTCACGCCCCTGCTGTCCAAAGACCATCACGTCGGGGCCGCCCATCCCCGGGGCTGGTGCATGAAACGTGTAGCCGGAAACCTTCTCACGCGTCTTGCCTTCGCCGTGTGCCTGAGCGGCGGCCTTAACCTCCGTTTTGGCCTCGCGCTCGAATGTGAAGCGCGCCAATACCTTGCGCGCCGTTTTTGTGCGCGGGTCGAGGATGTAGTTTGAGCCTGAGACGGGGTCGTGGATAAAGATCGTTTGCGGTGGGTCGCCGGCCGGTGCAAACGGGCCGATGATGCCGATGGTCTGTTCGCGGCGCGTGCGTCCTTCGCCGTCTCGATAGACCTGCGCGCTCGTTTTGCGAACGATGCGGTTGCCGTCGGCAAGCGTCTGCGTCGTCTCGGTGACGGCTTCACCCGAATAGGGCGCGCCTTTGACCACTTTGCCGTCAATCGTCATCTCAGAAGAGACAAAGACGAAGGTATTATCGCCGCCCACCGTGACAGCGCCGCCCGTCCCGACACTTTGCACGCGCACGCCTGCTTGCGGAGCAACCGTTAACACGTCTTGCTCGACGATGACTCTCGGCGGCGGAGGCGGCCCCTCTCTTCTCACGCGCTCCTGTGCGATAGCGTCCGCGCCGTCCAAAAACAGCACGCAGAGCAATAACGGGAGCGTGTTTGTTAAAAATCTTCTGGCTTTCATCTGTCGTCTCTCCTTACAGGTTAAATTCATGATGACATCTGTGTTCAAGCGGAAGCGCTCTCGACGCGTCCGCCGCGTCGTGCTTCCAAATAGTTTGACAAACTCAACGCACAAAGCGTATGGCGCGTGCGATTCCGTCTTCGCCCATCAACACATCAGCCTTGACGCGCGCCTCTGTGCGGTCGGCGTTGACAGGCAGACCGAACGAAGCGAGGGCCGTGCGCGGCAGCTCGACGCGAACGACGTGGCCCGCGTCGCCGGGAGCAAGCTGCCCGCCGCCCGCGATTGGGAAGTAGTCGGTCGTGATCTCTTGCGGCGCGGTGTAGCCAGCCTTCGAGTTCTGCGTGCGTGCGGAAACGTCGTTAAAGCTCGCAAGCTGCTGGCCTCGCCGCGCATTCGATAAACGATTCGACCTGCGCGGCGAAGAAGCTTCTATGGCAACAGCCTGATCCTCATTGTTTGCTTCAAGCAGCGCGACGGCTTTCGACTCGCTATTACTTGAAGACTGTGCGGCATTGCTGTCAGCGCGCCCGGCAAGTTGTTCTCTGACAGGTTCGTCGTTGCTTGCAATTTCGCCGATAGGTCTTGCGCTCTGCTCGCGCAAGAGTCCATAGAGACCGAACACAACCAGCATCGACGCGGCTGCGACCGCCGCGCCCTGCGCCCAGCGCGGCAGCCACCCCAACGATTGACCCGCGCGGCGCACACGCTCGCGTCGCACTTTTGCATCGCCGATGTGTGCGACGCTCTCCGGCTGTGTGGTTGTCGAGTGGCGCGCGCGGAAGGCTTCGAGCAGAGCAGACTCGACGCGCGCGGGAGCTTCGATCATCTGCTCTTCAGAGGATGCGAGCGCGCGCAAACCTGCCGTCAGCGTGCGCTCGTTGCCAAGCCGCGCTGCGCAACGCGCGCAGACGCTTGTGTGCGCGATTGCCTCTTCGCGTGCGCGAGCGTCCATTAGTGCGCCGCGCGATAGATCGTCAATGACGTTTTGGAAATGATGACAGTTCATGCGAAGCACCTCGCCGTATTGAGCGGACCGCCTGCGACCGACCCTTCGCCCTTTGATTCTCCGCCGCTTAACTTTTCAATCAGCATCGCGCGCCCGCGATGCAGACGCGAGCGCACAGTCCCGACCGCGCAATTCAACACAGTAGCCGCCTCGGCATAGCTCATCTCGTGCAGCTCGCAGAGAACGACGACCTCTCTGTAATGCGCGGGAAGCGCCAGCACCGCCTGACGCACGCGTGCGCGTTCATCCGCACGCGTCAAATCACTGAGCGGGTCGTGACGCGCAATGAGAGTCTCATGCATCTGTTCGCCCTCGTCTTCTTCCGGGAGCGCGACGAATGCGCGGTTCTTTTGAAAAGATCGAAGCACGAGATTGCGCGCCACGCCGTAGAGATAAGAGACAAGACTTCCGCGCGTCGGGTCGTAATTGTCTCGGTCGCGCATGAGCACCATAAAAACTTCCTGCGTCACGTCTTCGGCAACGGTTGCAGAGCCGCTCATCTGTAAGGCGAATCGATAAACGCCTGCTTGCCTGCGCCGGTAAAGCGCCGTAAACGCCTCTTCGTCTCCGGCGGCCATGAGCCGGAGCAAATCCGCGTCGCTCGTCTGTGTGGAGAGAGCCATCAAATCTCTTCTCAGCTTTGGGACTTTTGTGCCGCTAACCGGCTTGTCAATACTGATTCGCGCGGCGAACGGGAAAAGTTCCAGAAAGCTTTTTCGCTTCTGAGAGCGAAAACGGTTGTCAATTGAGAGACAGCAAGATTTTCAAGGGAAAACCGATGAGAAAACAGTTTGGGACGCAAGATTTAAGCGCGCGGCTGATGATATACTTCCGCCCGCGCTCGTTTGAATACTTAAAACCCCACTTGCGCGCTACAGATTCAAAAAGATGCGACGACAACCAATGACAACCGTCGTGCGCAAAAGAGCGGCTTTTGCGGCCCGCGAATTGCCGCCTCATCTTTGCTGCTTGTGGAGAGCGGTCTGCTCGCGCGTCATTGAGAACTTTCACGCAATTGTTGGGTGATAAAACTCGAAAGGGTCGCTAAAGTTGCCATGTCCATCGAGCGTTGTATGCGCAAACAGATCGCAGTTTTTTTAATTCGTGTGCCGGTTCGTTAAAATACTCGTTCACTAAATTTGTTCGGAGTCGTCAATGAAAATTTTTATCCCTAAAGAGAACGCGCAAGCTGAAAGACGCGCGCCCGTCGTGCCCGAAACTGTTGCCAAGTTCGTCAAGCTGGGCGCAGAGGTCGAGGTCGAAACCGGCATCGGGCAGACAATCGGCCAGCCGGACGAAGCATACATTTCATCAGGCGCAGGATTGAGCCGCGACCGGCAAGCTTCGCTCTCCGATGCCGACGTTGTTTTGCGTCTGCGCAAGCCGCCGACCGAGGAGGTCGCACTTCTCAAACCCGGCTCGATTCATATCAGTTATCTCGATCCCTTTAACGAGCAGCAATTGGTCGCCGAGTTGGCAGCGCGCAATATCAGCGCCGTCAGCATGGAGATGATTCCGCGCACGACGCTTGCGCAGAAGATGGACGCGCTCAGCTCGCAGGCCAACCTCGGCGGCTACGTTGCGGTCGTGCTTGCCGCCGAGCGTCTCGACCGCATCTTTCCGATGTTGATGACGCCGGCCGGGACGCTTTCGCCGGCGCGCGTCTTTATCGTCGGTGTCGGCGTGGCCGGTCTGCAAGCGATTGCGACGGCCAAGCGTTTGGGCGCACGCGTCGAAGCGTTCGACACGCGCCCGGTCGTCGAAGAACAGGTCAGGTCGCTCGGCGCAAAGTTCGTCAAGATCGATCTCGGCGGCGAAACCGGCCAGACAGAGCAAGGCTATGCAAAGGCGCTCACTGAAGAACAACTTCAAAAGCAGCGCGAAGGCATGGCGCGCGTCTGCGCACAGTCGGACGTAGTCATCACTACCGCACAGGTTTTTGGACGCAAAGCTCCTGTCATTATCACGACCGAGATGGTTAAAGGAATGCGGCCCGGCAGCATCGTCGTCGATATGGCGGTTGAGACGGGCGGCAACGTCGAATGTTCAAGGGTCAACGAAGAGGTTGATGTAAACGGCGTGCGCGTCATCGGTCTTGCGAATTTGCCGGGGCGCGTCGCCGCACATGCGAGCCAGATGTATTCAAACAACCTCGGCGCGTTCATCGAACACTTCTGGGACAAGGAGAGCAAAGCTTTTCGTCTCGACACAAACGACGAAATCCTTCGCGGTTGTCTGATTACGCACGACGGCAAAATCTTTAACGAAACGATTCGCAACCAGATGGAGAAGCAAACCGCATAATCCTTCTCATCTTGGCCTGTGCCCTCAAACGCTCGATGGCCTCTGGCTTTGCAGGCATTGAAAATCCGCTCTTCTTCCGCGACAACACGCGTATGCTCTTCGGCGATGCGAAGGCAAAAGTGCAGGAACTGGTCGGTCAGTTCAAGGGCGCGTGAGGCGCACAAGCAGAGTTTAAATCGAAGCCCTGTTCGAAAGGCTTTCGAACAGTTTGTTGATTTCAGTGAAGGCGAGCGCAGAATCCGTCGGGGCTTTCTTCTATTCGGCGGCGCAACGCTTCTGATGCCGTTTGCATCGGCTTCTGCGCGACAAGAGATTAGCAGAGGCAGGAATAGGGCGACACAGGAAGCATCGCAACTCTTCCCGTGCGGGATGCTCCTTGCGAGTAGCTGCTAGGCGTTGCCGTACTCCAACAGGCGTGCCAGCACGTCGTGGTCTGTCTCCGAAAGGTTGACCAGATGGAGGCCGAAGCCCATGTTCGGCTGCGAGTGGACGACCACGCCGCGAAACTCAAGCCACCTGCCGGTCGGCGACTGTACCTCAAAGCGAATTATCTCGCCGACTTGCACCTGTCCCAGCGTCTCGACGTAGCAGCCGCTCAAGCTGAGGTCGTAGATGCGCGCGGCATGTTTTCCGGCAAGTCCCTCCCAACGCACCTCCATTGGCAGACGCACGCGCTCGAATTGTCTCCGCTCGTCTCCCATTGCATCTCACCATCCAAACGCCGTCAACGTGAAAACGTTATAATAACTCATTCGACCGAATAGCAAATCGGCGGGGGCTATGCTTGCCACTCCAAGTTATGCGCGCGCGATATAAAGCCGCCCACTGCGTCGCACCATCGATGTATAAGGTTATTCGCTGCTTCGAGACCCGGCAAGTTGTCGAGTCGTATTCTCGGTCACGCTCGGCGGCCTTACGACCTCAGCCGTCTTTGCTCCCTGCTCATTTAAAGTTGTGATGGGTATGCTCTGCGCCGGAGGTAAAGTCTCTCCCCTTTTGCTTGTTGAATCTGCCGGAGACTCTATCGCCCGTTCTCTCTGCGCATCGGTCTCTTTCGCACGCTGCCCGCGTTTGGTGTACTTAGTTATCTCCACGCTCAGGACGCCTGCCACAAAGAACCCACCGCTAAGTGCCATAAGCGTGATGAGCACCACCGTCCCCCAGACCGTCTTCGTATCGGCCCAATCGAAGAGCTGTAGAATGAACCCTAAGACGAGTAGGTTGTAGGCCCAGACGGCGAAGTTCAGACCCTGCCGCTTAATCTTCGTGTAACCGTGAAGAGCCTCTTTCGTCTCTTGCAGTTCGAAGCCACAGTAGCGGCAGAAACGCACCTCGCCGGTATCCATCTCAAGCTCTCGACCACATTTTGGACAATACATCGTAAGCATGCTTCTACTTTAACAGAGAGACAGGGCGCATACGTCACACGCTGTGCGTCCCGGCATCACCCATTGTAGGAGCAGCTTCGGTTAGGGCCAAGTCTCACGCATGACATCAGCGCCATTGGCAGTCGGGTGCATGCCTTTGTTAGATGTTGCCGTTCGTTATCACAGGTCTTCCAACTGTGCCCTCAATGATTCGAGATACTGTTTTAGATCGTATCTTTGCAATCTCTCTACGGACTCGCAAAGCTTTAAGCCTGTTTCTTTCTCTCCGAGCTGAATGCTCGCCTGAATCAAATTCAATCCAGCCATAGGGCCATGCTTCTCTGGTTTATAGAACGGCAAGGTCAGGTCGAGCATTTGTGCCAAGTAACCATTGTTCCCTAAATCACCGGAAATCGTCATTAAGGCATCTCCCGCTTCCGGGGCAGATTCTAAAACTTTACGGTAGATTGAGATGGCTGAATCAATCTTCTTCTGCTCTAGTAATCTTCTCGCCAGCCAGAGTTGAGGATGCCAACTACCGGGGACTTGCGACACTCTCTCGATAGCCCTATAAAAGCCTTCCTCCCCCTCCTTTTCACGATGGATTGCGCCCCACCAATCCAAAGCATTGTCTTGGTTCGGGTCAACAGTTAATGCTCTCCAAAGAGTCTGGACAGATTTATCCGCTTCACCTTTCTCAGCGAAAACTTTAGCCAGGTTGGTGAGAATCACACCAGATTCGCCGCCCTGCCTTAAATAGCTTTCCAGCACTTCTTGGGCTTCATCAAGGCGGTTATTCTTCATCAGCGCAATTCCGAGAACCGTCGCGCTACGTTCCTTGTCGGGGTCTATTTGGACAAGCCGCCTTGCAGGTGGCAAGCACTCCTCAAGGAAGCCATCCTGCAACGCTAGGATAATTGCCCCATACAATTCATCAGGGTTACCCTTTGATCTCTCAAAGGAATCAGGGAGAACTTTCTTCCGGTATTCCTGCTTAGTTATGAGAGCCTCATTGCCCTGACTGTCATACATGCGGATCATGTCCTCACGCTGATTCAGTCCCTCTTGTGAGCTTGGGCCGCTCTGTTTGCCAAGTAGCTTCTTTAGGAAACTCATCATTCAAAGCTCCGAAGGGAGGAAAACATCTATCGTCGCGATAACTGGCGCGCACGAACCGCCGATGATAAGAGATTTGCTGATTGCGCGTCCGGTTCATCGCGTTGTTAGATTGTGGCGTCGCATGTCAGGGAATTTCCCGAACTCCAAGACCTGACTACATGACTCGCCAATGATCATCTAAACATTCACGTCCCTCACCAATACAACTGCCGAGACTGGTCCCCGATAACTTTTTGATGGGAATACGGCCACCACTCGATCTCCCACTCGCTCCCCATTATCGTTGAGGTAGTGAGATTGCTCCAGAATCTCTGTCGCATCCGACAAAAGTTCAGAGAACCAGTCCCGCGCTTCCTGCTCGGAGTCGTGCGTGTAACAGTAGAGCTTTAGGATTTGCCCGTCCCAAGATTCGTAATGACTCGAATGAAATTTACCGAAATGTTCGAGCTTCCAACTCAATTTTGGCCTAAAGGGATCGTAGTATCTTCGATACAGTTCGGTCGAACGATGAAACCCGAAGAACACAAGAGCCGCAAGGGTGACTCCAAATATGTGACGTTGCATGTTCTCCCGACCTCTCTTCACCTACGCCAAGCAGAACAATCTAAATTTAATTCAACTCGCATTAAGTCAGGAAGAGAACTTACCGGCCTTTGTTATTTGTAGAAGCGTATGTTGTCGAGTTCGAGCCAGCCGATCTCGCCGGGCGCGCGCTCGATCTCGAAGGTGAGCATAAGCGCGTCTGCGCCTGTCCAGGTCGCGAGCCTTTGCTGTTCTGATGTTTGATTGGCGCGCGCGTGTTTGAGCGAGGCAAAGTCGATCTTAACGGTCTTCCAGCGCGGTGCGGCCTCGAAGATGGCGCGGTGGTAGGCTCCATCGCGCGCGGCTCGCGTTGGAATGATGAGCTTGTACGAGCCTTCGCCGCGCGCGTCGAAGCGTATGCCGCGAAAGGTGCGCAGGTCGGCAGGCACGACCGCGCCGCGTGTGAGCGGGACGTTGACGCGGACGAAGGGCGCTTCTGCTTGCGACATGCGCGCCAGCACCGTGAGCGCGTGGCCCTTGCCGCCCTCGCGCGCGACGCGCCCGAAGACCATCCGCGAAGGGTTGACCTCTGATTCCGTGCCGTTTGTCCAGAGCGTACCGAGCGCGCTGCGGAGCGTGTCGGCATGCGTGCGAATCACAGACGCGGGCGACTCGTCGAGCCGCTTGACAAGCTCAGTCTGAGCATCACGCCCGCTCTTTTCTTCAGTCTTTGGTTCGATGGCCTGAGCGCCGCTCTCGAAATCGTCAATCTTCTCGCCGACGCGCACAGCAGGAAGCGGCGTGACCCCGGTCGAAGCGATGTCGCGCGCGAGTTGCTCGCGGGCAATCTCCCGCCCGCCGAGAAAGAGCCTCGAGATACGTTCGATATCGGCGATGCGGACGTGTGGAGAGCCATCGATGAGAACGAGGTCGGCAAGCTTGCCCACCGTAATGCTCCCGCGCTCGCCTTCGACATTCAATGCCTTCGCGCTCCGGCTCGTCGCCGCCGTGATTGCCTCAAGCGGCGTAAGACCGCCCGCGACGAGAAGCTTCAATTCGCGCAAAGTAGCCCAACCGTGATGCGTGCCCGTCACGCCCGCGTCAGTTCCTGCGCCGAAGGTTGCGCCGCCCTCGCGCAATGCCGCCACGTTGTGCATCAGATTCTGCCAGCGACGCATGCGTGCCGCCTGTCCGCTTGTCGGTTGCGTGGAAGGCTCTGGTGTTGGAGTAGTCTGCGCTGTGGCAGGTTGTTGCGCCGCGACGGATTGGCTTTCGCTCGGCGCAACAAGCGGCGGCTGGATGGCCTCGCGCACTGTGGGTTCGAGAACTGTTGAGAGAAGCGGTGTTAGAATCTCGCGCCCGCGCGGCTCATAGACGGCGAGCGTCGGAGCATAGACGGTTCCGCGTGCACGCATCAGTTGAATCAGTTCTGCGTCCGCCTCACGGTCGCCGATGCCGTGCGCGATTACGTCAACTCCGGCGCGCGCGGCTATTTTCGCGCGCTCAAGTGTGACCGTGTGTGTGAGAACTTCGAGGCCGTGCTTGTGCGCCTCGTCGACGAGCGCCGTGAGAGTCTCTTCGTTCATGCTCGTCATGTCGGGCGCAGCCCCGTAACGCCAGCCGTCTGTAAAGACCTTGATCACGTCGGGCGCGTAGGGCAATACGCGGCGAACTGCTGCGCGAGCTTCGCGCGGCGTTTGCACTTCGAGCGAGAAGAGATCGCCGCGCCCGCCTTCAGCGCCGTGTCCGCCCGGCGTTGTGATGCGCGCCGCCAGGTGCAGGCGCGGCGATTCGACGACGCGCTCGCGCGCAAGCCTGCGCATCGGCTCGAATGTCTCAGGATACGTGCCGAAATCAACTACCGAAGTCACGCCGCAATAGAGATAGGCCTTGAGATTTTTGGGCCAGTCGCCGATGCGCCCGCGCGCCGTCGCATAAGGCAAGTGCGTGTGCAGGTCAAAGAGTCCGGGAATCAGCGTCTGCCCTTCGGCACGAATGATGCGCGCGCCTGCCGACGGTTCGAGGTTGCGCCCGACCGCCGCGATTCTTTCGCCTCGGATGAGCACGTCAGAGATGAAAGGCGCGCGGCCCGTGCCGTCAACGATTGTCGCACCGACAATCAGAACGTCGCCCGCTTGCCCCTTCGTCGCACGCGGCAGACTAAACGACGTAGAAGAGACGAGGCTGACTAAAATCAGCAACGTCTTCAAGACGCGTGATGAAAAATTTTTGACTCTCTGATTTTTCATAAATTTTTGTCCGTTGCCGGTAGTCCGTTGTCCGTTGTTGCACTCTATCAAAGCTCGCCCGTCGTTACGGATTCTGCTGCACCCGAAACACAAACAACTGACGACGGACAACTGACAAGCTTTTCATTCCTGCTTCTCGCGCCCGCGCTCCGATACGAGCCGACGATAAGCTTCGTCGCGGCTGAGGCCGAGCGCACGCGCGGCGCGTTTGAGAGCGACTCTTTGGTCTGCCCCTTCGCGCTCAAACTGAGCGACGAGCGCGTTGATACTTTCGGGCGCGTCGGCGTCGGGCCTATTTTCTTCTAGCGTTGTGCGGTCGATGACGACGACCATCTCGCCGCGCGCAGCCTCTTGCGCAGCAAAACGCGTATATAGCTCGCTCAAGAGCCCGCGTGCAAATTCTTCGTGCAGTTTTGTCAGCTCACGCGCGACGACGGCGCGACGCTCGCCAAGGATTTCTCGCGCATCGCTGAGCATCTGCGCGATGCGGTGCGGAGCTTCGTAGAAGACAAGCGTGGCGGAGAGCGCACGCAATTGTTCGAGACGGAGGCGGCGCGCGTGCGGACGAGCTGGAAGAAAGCCTCCAAAATAGAATTCATCGGTCGGTAAACCCGATGCGACGAGCGCGACGATAAAAGCGGTCGGCCCCGGTACAGGCTCGACGCGCACGCCTCTTTCGACCGCCATCCGCACCAAACGAAAGCCGGGGTCGCTGACGGCGGGCGTACCCGCATCCGAGACGAGCGCGATGCGTGCGCCCGCTTCTATTTGCGCGCACAACTCTACGGCGCGCTCGCGCTCGTTATGCTCGTGATAACTGACGGTCTTGGTTTTGATTTGATAACGGTCGAGCAGTATGCGCGTCCGTCGCGTGTCTTCGCACGCAATAACAGTAGCCTCCGCCAGCACGCGCAGCGCACGCGCGCTCACGTCTTCGAGATTGCCGATGGGAGTTGCCACCAGATAGAGCACGCCGCCGTCTTCAGACATGAGGTTATTTTCGCATTGTGAGAGATGGAAATGAAATGATGAATCGTTGATTGGTCGTCGTCCGTCGTCAGTTGTTTGTGTCGCTTAACTCAGCGTGTTCATTGAAAGACTTGAAGCGGGAGAACCGAAAACGACGGACAACTAATTCATTAAAAGACGAAAGGCGTGACCGATAGTCACGCCTTTCGTCTTACCCGCCCCTTGCTCGTTTGTCTAAGCGACCCGTGTTTGACTGGAAACCTTTGTCTTTAGAAGGGCCACGTGCGCGGCCTGCGCGGGTTGCGGTCGTAATCGTCGTCGCGTCGATAGTCGCCGAATTCGCGTGTGTTGAGACGATAGATTTGCGCCACCGTGCGCAGGTCTGCGCGGATTTGCGACCAGTCGCCGTAGGCGCGCGAGTCGAGGCGTGCGCGACCGACGACGCGGTCAATGCGCGCGCCGAGATTGATAAGCTGGCGCGCTTCATCACGGCTGCGGTTGAGGTCGTTGCTGTCGCCTGCGTTGTTGCGGAAGCGCGAGGCAGCGTTGCGAAAATCTGCGACCTGTTCGTTGATGCGGTCTTCGCGGCGCGTATCATCATAACGGCTGTCGTCAAGCGCGCGGTCGATGTTGCGTTGGAAGCTACGGCTGCGGTCGTCGATACGACGCGCGAGGTCGCGCAAGCGTCGTCGCTCGGCATCGCTGATGTGGCCATAACGATTGTCGTAGCGGTCGTCGTCGCGGTTGCCGCGATCCCACCAGGGGCGTTGTGCCGAGGCCGAGACGGGAAGCATCAGAGAGATGAATGCGGCGGCGGCGAAGACCAGAAGTTTTGTACGTCGGTTGGTCATGAATTTTATCTCCTCGATCTTGTTCTTGAATTGGCAGCGCATGCCGGAGTGCCGGCGCGCGTCTGTCGGGGGTCGCATCCGCCTCTGGGGATTTAATCGCGCAAGCGACCAAACCAACAGACACGTCGGCAAGCTTTGTGCCGCATGCACGAGCGAGATGTTCGGAGAAATTATGTGAGCCAAAAAGAGCGAGAACGTTTGTAGATCCGTGAGGGTTTTAACGAGAGCCAACTATCTTGCACGCGCTGGCCCCGTCTGAAATCGTGCAGGCTGCGACGCATATCGTTTGCGCAAGACCTGAATAAAACGTTTGCGCCCTGAGACCTGTGTTTTGAGATTCAGGATTTCAGATTTCAAATCGCTGTCTCTCAATCAACTCTGTGTTGAGAAGCCGCATCGCTTCCACGCAAGAATCAACAGAGGCTTCAATTCAACAACTTCAAAAGATGCCGGCGCAAACTCTCTTCGAGAAACTCGGCGCGTGTGCGTCCGTCTCCGACTGACAACCAGAGCGGTGCGCCCGCTTCGTCGAGCACAAGCAGTAAGTCTTCACCGGCTGTGCGGTCGCCAAAATGTGTGATGCGCGCACAGGCGAGTCCCTGCCCGCGCACGATGCCGTCGCGCGGCATGCGCGGCCATCCGGCCTCGATGGTGAGCGAGCGCACGCCATTTGTCAGAACGACTTTCGGGCCGACCATCGTCGAATTGCCGACGCTGAAACGGTGCGCTTCCGTGCGCGCCAACATAACCGAAGCCCCGCGCCGGTTTGCTTCGCCCGCCAGAGCCGTAAAAGCATCTATTAATGCGCCGACTCCGCGCTCGCGCATCTGATCATTTGTCGCACGCAGGGCAAGATAGTCTGCCGCCGCGCCGCCGCGTGCTGCGCGCATGCGAGTCTTTAAATCCGCCTCGTCAAAATCGACGGCCGTTTGCTCAAACTCTTCCAAAAAATTTGTCCCGCGAACTTTTTTTTGATGGTTTCGATGGCTTGCGCCATGTCGCGCCATGTCGCAGTGCGATGTTATCATGCCGCCTCATCGCGCATTTAATCAAACCCGACAAGCGAACAGCACGAAGACCTATATGCCGACCATTAACCGCAAATCTTTCTGCGCACGCCGCGTCGCCGCACTCTTTGTCTCACTCTTTTTTGCGCTCGCGCCCACACAAAATACGTCGCTCGCGCAAGATTTTGCCAACGCGCAAGGCACGCGCAAGAATGCGCCCGCACGACGAGCCCCAAGCGCTCCCGAGACAGGCGTTCAAAAAAGCGACGCAGCGACTTTTGCGCGCCCGCGTCTGGTTCTGCTGATCGCCATCGACCAGTTTCGCTACGACTATCTTGAACGCTTCGGCGCACATTTTGCCCCAAACGGATTGCGTCGGCTTTTGCGCGACGGAGCATCTTGGACGCAGGCCAACTTCGACCATATCCCGACCGAGACCGCGCCCGGTCATGCCACGATGTTGACGGGCGCTTGGCCCGCCGAAACCGGGATCATCGCCAACGACTGGTTTGAGCGCAACGAAGAGGGCGACAAGGGGCGAAGGGTCAACAACGTCGAGGACAAGGAGTCGAAGGTCTTGGGCGGAGGCGCAGACGAGCGCGGAACTTCGCCGCGCCGTCTGCTTGTCTCGACGCTTGGCGACGAGTTGCGGCTCGCCACAAATTTTCGCTCAAAGGTCATCGGCATCTCGCTCAAAGATCGCAGCGCGATTCTTCCCGCAGGTCGTCTCGCCTCGGCGGCCTACTGGGGCAGCCCCGAAACCGGTAGCGTCGTCTCGTCAGATTTTTACTTCAAGCATTTGCCCGAATGGGTCGTACGCTACAACGCACAGCGACCGGCGGACGTTTACGCGGGGCGCGAATGGACGCGTCTTTTAAAAGACGAATCGGAATATCTGAAGCTCGCGGGGCCGGACGATGCGGCATGGGAGAATCAAGGATCAGGCAACGAAAAATACACGCGCGCCTTTCCGCACAAGATGCCTTCCACAGCCGGGAAAGATTTGTACGAGGTGCTTCAGAACTCTCCGTTTCCAAATGAGATGCTCGTCAACTTTGCAAAGCTTGCGATTACAAACGAGGGTCTGGGCGCGGACGCGGATACTGACGTTTTGACGGTGAGCTTCTCATCAAACGACTATGTCGGCCACCGCTGGGGGCCATACAGTCAAGAGGTCATGGACATCACTCTACGCACCGACCGGCAGATTGCAGACCTTCTCGATTTTGTCGATGCGCGCATCGGACTTCGCAACACCATCATCGCGCTCACGGCAGATCACGGCGCTGCGCCCGTGCCCGAACACGCAGCCGAGTTGAAATTGCCGGGCCGACGCATCGCCCCCAAAGATATCGAGACGAAAATCAAAGAGGCTCTCAAGGAGCGTTTCCGTCGCGGCGAGCGCAACGACGGCGCAGACTATTTTCTCGAATACACGCCGAAGAGCGGCAACGTCTATCTCAATCTCGTCGCGCTCAAACGCGACGGCGTGGCGCGCGAAGAGGCCGAGCGCACGGCCTGCGAAGCCGTGCTCAAGGTAGAGGGCGCGTCGCGCTGCTTTACGCGCACGCAGCTTGAACGCGGCTCGATTTCTCCGGCTGACCCGGTCGCGCGGCGCGTGCTACACGGTTTTAATCCGAAGCGGGGCGGCGATCTCGTCGTCGTCACAGAACCCTTCGTGCTCGTCGTCACCTACACGGCCGATCATTTCTCTCCTTATTCTTACGACACGCACGTCCCGCTCATCATCATGGGCGAGGGCTTGCGTCCGGGCGCATACACACAATCCGCTACGCCCGCCGATCTCGCGCCGACGCTGGCCGCGCTCCTGCGCGTACAATCGCCGAGCAACGCGACGGGGCGCATACTGATCGAAGCTTTGAAGTGATTACAAAAATTCGGTGTGACTTCGGAATCTTAAAGGCACTGACGAAATTTTCTATGAAACAACTTCTTTCATTAACATTGCTTCTTCTCATCATTGTTTTCTGCTTCGGTTTTGCAGAAACTTCTTTGCAAGCGCAGAAGAAACCTGCTGCTAAAAAGCCTGCTCCGACCGAGAAGGCAAAACCCGTCGAGGGTGCATCGGACGAAGAATCGCTCAAGGCGCGGCTCGATGCGATCAAGGATTTGCCCATCACCGAGCGCATCGAAAAACTTGAAGAGTTTGTCGCTGCCGCACCTGCCGAATCTCCTTCGCGCGTGCGCGCCTCGGAGCTTTTGACGGGCGCGCGCGCCGCGCTCGGCGACGAGCGTCTTCGTGCGGGCGATAGTCTCGGCGGAATCGAGCTTTTCAAACAGATCGTCGAAACCGTCACGACTCAAACTTCCGATAAGCTTTTTATCGAAATCGTCTCGCGCCTGCCGGCAAATCTCTATGCGCTCGGTCATCACGAAGCGGCCATTGAGCTTGCACGCAAAGTTGAAGAAAAGGGCGCGGGCAATGCGCGCCGTCTGTTAAGCGTGGCCGGGTTTTATTTGAGCGTCGAATCAGCCGATGATGCAGCGCGCGCAGCCGAAGCAGCCGTCGCGCTTGCGCCCGGCGACGCGCAGGCTCATCTGATGCTCGGCGTGGCATATCGGCTCTCTCTGCGTCTCGAAAAGGCGGCTGACGAATATGCGCGCGCTCTTGAACTCGATTCGTCGTCAATCGTTGCGCGACGAAACCTCGCCGACCTGCGACGCGCTACCGGAAAATCGGACGAGGCCGTTGCGCTCTACCGAGAACTATTAACGGCTGATGCAAAAGACGCTGGCGCGCGCACAGGGCTTGTGCTCGCGCTCTTCGACGCGGGCAAGACCGAAGAGGGAGAGCGCGAACTCAAGGCCGCGCTCGAGGCGCAACCGGAAAATCTGCCGCTACTCGTCGGCGCGGCCTATCATTTCGCGGCGCGCGGAGACGGCGAGCGCGCCGGAGAGTTTGCGGGGCGTGCTGTCGGGCTTGAGTCGCGCGCGCGCTGGGTCTGGGCGCGGCTTGCAATGGCGCGCGCTCTGCTTGTGCAGAAGCGCCCGCTTGAGGCTGAAGGCGCGATTCGTTTGGCGAGCGAGTTGGGACGTTTTCCGACGCTTGATTACGAGCTTGCGACCGCGCTTGCCGCAGCAGGTTTTTATACTGAAGCTGCTGAGACGCTTGCT
>CBDUCU010000025.1:0-16159 GCA_965365725.1 uncultured bacterium
CGACGAAGCCGACGTCGCCGCGATCTCTCTCGGCCAGGTCGCATATGCGACGGCATCATCGAAGCTTACGCCCATGACCGGCCCGCGCGGGTTGTTCTGGTAATAGTCCGGGATGGGCGCGGGGTTAACTGGAAGCGGGCGGCCCGTCGCCTGACAAAACTTTCCGTACTGCTCGTTTGTCACTTCGTATTTGTCAATGTAGTAGTCGGGGAGCGTAACGTTGTGTGCCGGCGCTTCGTTGGGCGCAGCCTCGTCCGTGCCCATGATGAAATCTCCGGCGGGGATAAGCACCATCGCGCCGTTGTAGTCGATCTCTGAGGGAAGCGTGGGCTTGGCGGGTTGCAGCGCCGTCATGTTGACGGTCAAGTCTTTGACTTCGCCGCCCTGACCCGTGATTGAAGTTTTCCATTCGGCAAAGCCGTCGTGCGTGACACGCACTTCGCGCGGCTCTCCGGCGCGCAGACCCTGCACGATGATCGAGCCGTCGCGTTGCGGAACACCGCTCGGTATGTCATCGACATAAACCTTGCTGCCGGGCGGCGCGCTCAAAACGCGAAGCGTAAAGGCCGGCGGCGAGGCGAGCAGAAAATATGCGAGCACGCCGCCGCCTATCAGGAGCATGAGCAGGAGAAAGCCGCCTCCCGCGAGCCACACCCACTTGGACATGCCTTTGCGTGCGGGCTGCGCGGGCGCAGCCGCCGGGGCATAGGCCTGTTGTTGATACTGAGGCGCTTGCTGATAAGCCTGTTGCTGATATTGCTGCTGCGGCGGTGGCGGCGGCGGCATAGCATCGTCTTCATCATCGACGGGTCGGTTGAAGTTGACCATCGTCAGGTCATACTTGTTCGGCCCCGTCGGACGAATCGACGCTCTGTCTTCCTGATTTGGAAGCGGCCTGTTAATCATCGTGCGGTCGTCGGGAGTGGCAGGCGACTGCGGGTGTTGCGGCTGATCCCTGTCGGGCAGTTGGAAGTTTGGCTGCGTCAAGTCGTAGTTGATGTTGCGCTTATCTTTGTCGCTCACGGTTATCTCCCACACGGGCAGGTTAGGAATTTGAAGGGTCTTTTCGTCTTCAACGAACTTTCCGGCAAAGCACGATAGGTTTCAGATTATACTCTCTGTCAAGTTTGCGGGCGAGAGCGCAGATGAATATTCATTGTCGAACGCCTAGGCAAAGCGCTTCTCCACAGTTGAAACGACGAGCGTCTTTAGCGCAGAGCGCTGAAGCGAGCGGCGCGGAGATTTGAAATCTCGAACCCGAAATTTCAAATTCTAATTGTCTCGGATGCCTCGGCGTGCTGCTTGCGGCTGCAGCCGAGAAGAATTTGTCATCCAGGATTCAAGAATCAATAGGTATTGAGCGGTACTGGGCCAAATGCGGTTGACAAATAAGAGACGACGAAACACAATCCGTCCACACAGCAGGTGAGCGATGCCCGCCGAGGTTTGAAATGCTTGCCGTCTCCGGTGCAAGATTTGTCAAGAAAAGATTTTCACACTTCTGCCTCTGCCCCGTTGTCGAGACCGAGAGGCCTGGATTGTCGATGCGGTTGTTTGACAAGAACTACGCACTCGCGCCTCGTGTAAAAAGATTAAGCGAATTAAAGCCATAGACTGCGCGCCAGTGATGCCGGTTTAAGAATATGAGTCGAAAAGTCGTGTGGAACGAGGGGATGCTTCTCACCCCTCATCATTTCCAGCAGTGGGACAACTATCACGAGGAGCTGCTCAGGTCTCGTCTCGCGTCGCTTGTCTCTTACGAGTGGGGCATGCTCGACCTCCAGCTCAATCAAGAGGCCATCGCCAACGGCTTTTGCGAAGTCGTCCGTTGCCGCGCCGTCATGCCCGACGGTCTTCTTGTCAACGCTCCGCAGATCGACGCTGTGCCCGACCCGCGCAACGTGCGCGAATTCTTTACGGCGGGCGACGACAGTCTCGGCGTTTATCTCGCCATCCCCTCAAGGCGCGCGGGCGCGGCAAACTTCCAGTCAAACGGAAGCGAACGCAGCCCGCTTGTGCGTTACTGGCAAGACTCGGCGCTGGTGCCCGACGAAACGACGGGGCAGAACGAGCAGCAGGTTGCCTTTGCGCGCAGCAATCTGCGCATCATGTTTGCCAACGAGCTGCGCGACGGTTACAACTCGATCAAGATTGCGGAGGTCGCGCGCACGGCAACCGGACAGTTGAGCTACAGCGAATCTTACGTTCCGCCCGCACTCTCCGTCTCGGCCTCACCCTGGCTCGTCAACATGCTGCGTCAAGTGGTCGAGATCGTCATCGCCAAGGGAAACTCTCTGAGCGAGCAGAGGCGACAGCGCACCAAATCGCTCGCCGATTTTACGACCTCTGAAATCGCCATCTTCTGGCTGCTGCATACGGTCAACACGGCTATCCCCGTCCTCGCACATCTGTTTCGCACGCGGCTCGTCCACCCCGAACGGCTTTATACGGAGATGGCCGGGCTGTGCGGCAGTTTGATGACGTTTTCCACAGAGCGGCAGCCGCAATCAATCGTTCACTATCAGCACGAAGATTTATATGCGACCTTCAGCCAGCTTTCTTTAGAGCTGCGGGGCTTGCTTGAGACGGTCATCCCGACGCGCTGTGTGCAGATACCTTTGGAGAGCACGCGCGAGTCGGTCTATGTCGGGCGCGTCACGGACGACCGGCTGCTCGACACCGCCGAATTTTATCTCGGCGTGACCGCCAAGATTCCCGAAGGACAATTGATCGAGCGTGTTCCGCGCATCGTCAAAATTGCCTCGCGCGACGTGATTGACGGCGTGATCGGGTCGGGTCTTCCCGGCGTGATACTCGCACATTCTTCGCCGCCTCCAGCGCCCATCCCGACGCGCATCGGCTTTCACTATTTCAACCTCGGCAAAGACGGCATCTTCTGGGACGCGGTGCGAAACTCAAAATCCATTGCCGTCTATGTTCCGCAAGAGCTGGCCGATCAAAAGCTCGAGCTTTACGCGGTCAAACCTTAAATGGAGTAATGAGTAATCAGTGATGAGTAAAAACAAGTATTCTTTCACTCATCACTCATGACTCATTACTCATCATTGATTTTTGATTATCTATGCAGAGTGCAGTCGCCGAAATTCCAGCCGCCGCCGGACAGCGCCGCGCGCGCCCGGCAAACGATCTTGTCAATCTCGCCGGGCCGCTGCTTGAGCTGGTGCTCAAGATTCAATCGGGCGCGATTGATCCTTCAAACGACATCCGTCCGTTGGCCGACGATCTGCTCAGACAAATCGAGCAGGGCGGCGTGCAACTAAGGGTCGATCCGCACAAAATACGCGACGTAAAGTTTGCGCTCGTCGCTTTTCTCGACGAGACGGTGCTTTCGCCCAAGTTCGACTTTCCGCTCCGTTCGGAGTGGGAGCGCAGCCCCTTGCAGCTTATCTATTTTCAGGAGCATCTGGCGGGCGTAAAATTCTTCGACCGTCTTGAAGAGATGATGAGAGACCTCGACGCAAACGGCGACGTGGTCGAAGTCTATTATCTTTGTCTGCTGCTCGGCTTTAAGGGTAAATACAACGTCTATCTTCTGGAAGAGCAGTTGAAGGAAGTCGTCAAGCGTGTGGCTGACCGTTTGCGCGCAGCGGATCGGCTGAGGCCGAACGCTCTGTCGGCTCGCTGGCGCGCCACCGACCAGCCCTCGCCGCCGCAAGACCCCGGAGTTCCTTTGTGGGTCAAAATCGGCGGCCCTGCACTAATCATCCTCGCCGTCCTCGTCTATGTCCTTCTGTATATGCTTCTCAGACAGGAGTTCCGAATCGTGCGCTAAAGCCAGATGCCCTTGACAGCCGTAGGGGGCGAAGGTAGCATGCGCCTACCAAGTCGGTCTTTCTATCTGAACGGAGAGTTCAGCCGCAGCCATTGGGCTTCACATCTATGTCATCCACTTTGTTTGTTCGCCAGTTTGCAAGCTCTTTTAACCGGGCGAGGTTCACAAAAGCCAAAACACCTTGTAAACAGGTTCGAGACACTTAATAGCGACCACGATTGCATAACCCCGCAGCGTCGCATCTGACGTTGGTGCAACCGGGTCGTTGCGACAACAATCGACAGAAGTCATAAACCGCGAAACGGCTCTACTCCGACTATAGAAACGGAGCGCGGCGCTCGCATCAGTCACTGACGAATGGTTAGGTTGGGTTGATGTCCTCCACGAGTGCACAAGTAAAGGCGGCGGCCTTCGTCGCCCTCAAAATCTTTTTGACGGGCCTGGCCGTCCTGCTCATTCTCTTTCTCGTCCCGGCGAGTCTGCCCGTCCGCATCCTGCTCGTCGCGCTCGTCCTTCTCATCTGGCCCGCTTGGGTCTTAATCAAATATTTTCGTCGCAAGCGCGCACCCGAAGGGCAACTCTCGGCGCAAGGCAACGGCGCCGGTAAAGCGCGCAAAGGGCAACTTCCGCCGCCTTCAGGCACTTATGAGGAGTTGACGCGCGGCACAGAAGAGATCATTCAATGGCTGCGCAGCAGCAAACTCGGCGACCAGACGGCGAGCGATCCGGCCTACGCGCTGCCCTGGTATCTTGTCGCCGGACCTTCGGGAAGCGGGAAGTCCTCGCTTCTGCTCTCGTCTGGTTTGAACTTTCACGTTCTGCCAAGCCAGCGCGCTTCCGAACAGCGTTTCGTCCGGCCCACGCAGCATTGCGACTGGCGCGTGACGGATTCAGCCGTCTGGCTCGATACAAGCGGGCGTTACCAAACGGAAGGCCCTGACCGCGACGAATGGGCTGCGCTCGTCGAGACAATCAAGCGACACAGACGTGCGCGCCCGGTCGATGGATTTGTGCTGACGGTCAACGCGTCAGAGATTTTGCGCGCGGACGAAACGGAGATCGAGCGGCAGGCCAAAGTCTTGCGCGCGCGGCTTGATGAAGCCATGCAGCGCACGGGCGCGCGCTTTCCCGTCTATCTCGTCTTTACGCATCTGGACGCGCTCGAAGGCTTCAAAGAGTTCTTCGCATCCTTTGTTGACGGCGAGCGCACTCAGGTGTGGGGGACGACCATTCCACTTGCACAGGCCGAGAGCGCGCAGGTGCAGTTTGATGCCGAGTTCGATCATCTCTATGGGCGGCTTGTGCGTCGCCGCACGCTACAGCTAGGGACGACCGGCAGCCCCAAACATCAGCTGCGCATCTTCAAATTTCCTGGCCGCTTCCGACGCGCGCGTGCGCGTCTCGGACAGTTTGCAACGGCGCTCTTTCGCCCGAATCCGTTTAGCGAAAATCCTCTTTTGCGCGGCATCTATTTTACGAGCAGCCAGGGCGCAGGCGTTGCGGGCGCGAAACAGATCTCCGCCGATTTCTTTACGCAGACGCTCTTTCGCGACGTGCTTCTTCCCGACCGCAATATCGTCGCCGCCACACAAGCGCGCAAAAGCCGCCCGCATCTGCTGCGCAACGTCCTGTTTGGTATGGCCGCCGCGCTCGTCCTTTTTGTCGTGGCCGGCATGGTCGTCTCCTATTTCAACAACAAGACGTTTATTGCCGATGCCTACGCGCGCGGCAAACGTCTGACCGATGTCAGGAAGGTGACGAGCAAGGGGAGCGGTCTGCGCTCGGGCGAAGAGTTGAACGCCATTGAAGACGTGCGACAGGTGCTTGCAGACCTTGATGAGTATGAACGCAACTCGCCCCCGCTCTTTATGCGCTTCGGCCTCTACGCGGGGCATCGCTTAAACTCATCCGCTGAATCGTCCGACTCGATTCTGCGTCACATCTATTTTGAAGCCGTCAACGATCAGTTCTTAAAAGCGACGGTTGCGGGCATTGAAGAAGACCTTCGTAAATTTGCTTCGGGCGAAAAGCCTTCGGTCGCGGTTGGCGGCGCAACGCTTACGCCCACAGGCGCGCCGGCTTCGTCTTCCGGTGCTGCTGTGCCGACGGGTGCCGCCGCCGAAGAAGATCATCTCGGACGACACTATGATCTGCTCAAGGCCTACCTGATGCTCTCAAAGCCCGACAAGGTCGAGCCGACATTTCTTGAGCAGGTCTTACGCGACTACTGGTCACAGGCGACGCTTGCGGGCGGCGACGAAATAGTGCTCCGGCAACTGACCTACTTCGCTTCGCAAGCGAGCAAACCGGACGCACCGCACCCGGAGGTCAATAACGCTCTTGTCGCACAGGTGCAGGACAAACTGGTCGCCTATCCGGTCGTCAACCGCATCTACAAGCGCATCACCTCCGAGATCAACGCTTCGGTCAAATACCCGGTCAAGCTCGCATCGATTCCGGGCGCGCGCGAAGGCAACGTCATCGTCAACACCTACTCAGTGCCCGGAGCTTTTACGCTCGAAGGCCATAGCGAGATGACCGACCGCTTGAAATCGTCTGTGGCCGATGAGTTTCGAAAAGACGATTGGGTGATGCGGACGGAACTGGCGGCGGGCGAAAATCTCGACGCAAAGAAGGACGAGCTTGCCAATATGTATTACCGCGACTACACGGGGCATTGGCAGCGTTTTCTTCAAGAGACAAAGATTCGTGAGTTTCAGTCGAAGGAAGAGGCCGTCAGGTCTTTACGTCTGCTTGCTGGGAGCACGTCGCCGCTTGAGAGCCTTTTGCGCGAAGTCTCACGTCAAACAAATCTTTCGGGCATGGGCGTCGGCTGGTGGGGCTGGATCAAGGGTCTGTTTTCGAGCAAGACAGGTTTGGGCGGCAATACGCAGGTCGAAAAAGAGTTTCGCCCGCTCATGCAGTTTATGTCGGGCAAAGCGGAATCCTCGCCGATGGCAGAGTATCGCACGCAGCTTAAAAAAGTTGCCGATGCCCTTAATGCAAGCAGCAAGCCACTGAACGAGCTCTCGAAAGGCATGCAGGCCGGAAACGACGCGATCAATCTTCGCCCCGCGCGACAAACCATCAACGATTCTTTGGAAGCCAAAGGCTTTAACACTTCGCCCGCGGGCGACGCGTCGGCACGCGTGCTCCGGCTTCCACTCGATACTTTGAACGCGCTTTTGGTCGGCACAGACTTCGAGCAGATTGAAAAGAACTGGCAAGGGCTTCTTGCAAAAGCGCAAGGATTTGAAACGAGCTTCCCGTTTGCGGACGGCGGTGGCGACGCATCATTGGCCGCGCTCGCACAATATATCAATCCGCAGGACGGCGAGCTGACGCGCTTTGTCCGCGAGCGTCTCAAGCCATATTTTGAAGACGACTGGACCGTCAAGAAAGAGTCGGCGGATAAGTTCTCGCCCGCTTTTGTCGCATATCTCGCCGCAGCCAAACGTTTGCAGGGCGCTCTCTTCCCATCGGGCGGCAAAGAGCCAAAGGTCGAATATCAATTGACGCTTGCGCCGGTTACGGGCGGAATTGCGCGTATAGAGATTGACGGGCAGTTGCTTTCAACGCCCGACAAGATGACGGGCAATCTGGTCTGGCCCGGCGACAAGTCGGGCGTGCGTGTCACCTACACGCCGACCAACGGGCAGGACGTGGTCACACCGTTTCCGGGCGAATGGGGCTTGCTCCGCATGTTCCGCGCAGCGGGCGGCGGCGACGGCAAGACCGCCCCATTCACTTTGCAACCTGCGGGGCCGGAAGTTCGTTTGACGCTCCAGCCCAAGAGCGGAAACCCGTTCCCGCGCGAATTTTTTACCGCGCTCAAAGCTCCAAAGAGCGTGCGGCAAGAATAGACGCAAAGGGAGCACAAAAGCTCTTCATCGGCATTGACCGAGAGAAAGGCGAAAGAATTCATGACGGCACAAGTGACGGCTACGCAGGCAAAGGCGCTCTATGATTCGGGCAACCTCAGCGCGGCCCTCGAAGAGATTACGCGCGAGGTCAAAGCAAACCCGACCGACATGCCGCGCCGCGTCTTTCTCTTCGAGCTGCTCTGTTTCGCGGGCGAGTGGGAGCGCGCCGACCGTCAGCTCGATGTCATCGGTCATCAGGGCGTGGGCACCGAGATCGGCGCGCAGGTCTATCGCAACTGCGTCCGCGCCGAACTCGACCGTCGCCGTCTTATTACGGACGGACTACAACCGCATTTTCTCGGCGAGCCGCCCGCCTATATTGATATGTTTCTCGACGCTTTCAACCGCCTGCGCGCGGGAGACGGAGCGGGCGCGCGCGAAACGCTCGACCGCGCCGAAGAGCAACGACCCGCATTCGCAGGGATGTTCAACGGCAAGTTGTTTCAAGACTTCCGCGACTACGATGATTTCTTTGCGCCCGTCTTTGAGTTGATCGTTCATGACAAGTACACGTGGTTGCCAATCGAGCATGTCAGAAGCGTCAAGATAGAGCCGCCCGTCCAACTGCGCGATCTTGTCTGGATGCCGGCCACTATCGAAACGACCGACAAAGAGATGAAGGCGCATATACCCGTCCTCTATGTCAATTCCGGCAAGCACGCCGACGACATGGTCAGGCTCGGACGGATGACTGATTGGAGAGAGTTGGGCGAGGAGTTGTATGCCGGCGTAGGCCAGCGCGTCTTTGCCGTCGATGGTGAGGAGCGGACGGCGCTCGAAATCAGGAGTCTGACGTTTGACGGAGCGGAAGACGAAAAGCCTGTTTCATAGACGCGAGAGAAATTTTTAGCTTTAACGTTAGAGGTGTGGTGAGAGATGTCTTCTGTGGTGGAAACAAATACGGTGACCTCCGCCCCGCAGGTTGTCGATGTCGAAGCGATGTTGACGGCCATACCGGGCGATAATCCGGCGGGCGAGAGTCAGCAGTACACGGGTCTCTATGACGAGATACGAGAAGCGCGTCGCGCCGACGACAATCTTGGTCAGGGCGATTGGGTGCGCGAGACGAAAACTGCTGACTGGGTCAAGGTCGCAACGCTGACGACCGACGCGATCATCAACCAGACTAAGGACTTGCAGATCTGCGCGTGGATGGCTGAAGCGCTCACCAAGCTCTATGGAGTTGCGGGTCTCAGAGACGCTTTGAAGGTCATGCATGGGCTGCATGAAAACTTCTGGGACAATCTCTACCCGGAAGAAGACGAGGGCGATCTCGAGGCGCGCGCCAATGCCATTTCATGGATGGAGCGAGAGGCCGCCGCCGCTATCAAGCAAGCGCCGATCACAAAGGGCGCGGGGCTGAGCTTTATCGACTACGAGGATTCCAATACCTTAAACGTCGGCCCCGAAGTTGACCCGGATGTGGCGCAGGAGCGTCGCACCCGCGCCGCCGAAGAGGGTAAAGCGACGAGCGAAGATTGGGTCAAAGAGAAGAACGCCTCTCCGCGCGCCTTCTACGAAACGCTCTATGCGACGTTCAACGAGTGCTGGGAAAATTTTCATGCTCTCGACCGCTCGATCGACGCGCATTACGGCAATCAAGCGCCGGCGATGATGGACTTGAAAAAGAACTTGGACGCGGTGCGCACGGTCGTCGAACGCATTGTCAAAGAGAAGCGCCTGCTTGAGCCGGACGCAATCTCGGACGACGCGGGCGGCGCGACGGCGGACGGCGACGGCGGCGCGCTTGCCGGCTCAAACGGCGGCTACGGGGCGGTCGCGTCGGCGACCGGAGGCGTGAGCGTCGTATCAGGGCCGATCAGGACGCGCGCCGATGCCGTCAAACGTCTCACTGAAGTAGCAGCCTTCTTTCGTAAAACCGAGCCGCACAGCCCCGTCTCATATCTCGTCGAGCGGGCCGTGAGATGGAGTCAGATGCCGCTTGAATCATGGCTTGCCAGCGTTATCAAAGACGAGGCCGTACTGACCTCAGTACGCGAGACGCTTGGGGTTGACGTAGGCTCGTCTTATACATCCTCGTCGTCCGCCGAAGAGTGAGACGCGCGCCGCGTACGGTAAGCGGCGCGGTATCGCTCTCCGGTGATTTATCGCGTCTGTGCAAAGCGCGCAAAACGGTTTCGGTTTTATAGCCGAGTAGTCAGGAGTCAATCGCGAACGTAGATTTGAGAAAGGAAAATGCAGTATGCCAAAGACTGAAAGCACACAACACAAATTGAGCCGCGTCCGCGCCCCGCGCGTTCATATCACCTACGATGTGGAAGTGGGCAACGCCATCGAGGCGAAGGAATTGCCGTTCGTGGTCGGCGTCCTCGGCGATTTTTCCGGCAAGCCCGACGAGCCGCTCCCGAAGGTCAAAGACCGCAAGTTCATCGAGATCGACCGGGACAACTTCGACAAGGTACTCTCGGCGATGAAACCCCGCGTCGCCTATTCGGTCGAAAACAAGCTCTCGGCTGAAGGCGGACGAATGAACGTCGAGTTGCGCTTTAACGCGCTCGAGGATTTTGAGCCTGATCAGGTCGTCCGACAGGTCGAGCCGCTCCGCAAATTGGTCGAGGCGCGTCGTCGTCTCTCCGATCTGATGTCAAAGATGGACGGCAACGACAAGCTCGAAGGGCTGCTCACCGACATCATTCAAAACACCGGCGCGCAGCAGCAATTAAGCAAGGAGCTGGGGCTTGACGGCGAGTCAGGCAACGGCGCGAAGAAGGAGGACTCTGAATGAGCAGCGAAATGAAACAAGACGCGGCGCAAACCGTCACTACAGAAGGACAGGAGACCGATCTGCTGTCGCGCATCCTCTCGGAAGGCCGGCTTGCGCGACGCGACGACGAACAGGCGCAGGCGCGCGACATGATCGCCGAGTTTGTCAATCAGGTGATGGCCGGGCAGTTGGTCATGTCGCGCGACATGGAGGCTTCGATCAACGCGCGCATCGCCGCCATCGACAAGCTCCTGTCGCTACAACTCAACGAGATCATGCACCACGAGGAGTTTCAGAAGCTCGAAGCCTCTTGGCGCGGACTCCATCACCTCGTGATGAATTCCGAGACGGGCACGATGATGAAGATCAAGGTCTTCAACGTCTCGAAAAAAGACCTTGCCAAAGACTTGGAGAAGGCGGCGGAGTTCGACCAGTCGGCTCTCTTCAAAAAGGTCTATGAAGAAGAGTTCGGCACATTCGGCGGCTCTCCCTTCGGCGCTTTGATCGGCGACTACGAGATTACGAATCATCCGCAGGACATGGCGATGATCGAAAAAATCTCAAACGTCGCCGCTTCGGCAAACGCGCCCTTTATCGGCGCAGCCTCAGCGCAGCTCTTCGGCTGGGACAGCTTTACCGAACTGTCTGAGGTGCGCGATCTGGCGAAGATTTTCGACCGCACCGAGTTTGCCAAGTGGCGCTCGTTCCGCGAGTCGGAAGATTCGCGCTACGTCGGCCTTACCTTGCCGCACACCTTGATGCGTCTTCCTTACGGGCAAGAGACCGTCCCGACCGAGACTTTCCGTTTTGAAGAGGACGTTGACGGCAAAGACCACAAGAAATACTTGTGGGGCAACGCCGCATACTCTTTCGGCACGCGTCTGACCGAATCGTTTGCCAAGTATCAATGGTGCGCGACGATTCGCGGGGTCGAAGGCGGAGGTTTGGTGCAGGGTCTTCCGACGCACACCTTTAAGACCGATGATGGCGACGTGGCGTTGAAGTGTCCGACCGAAATCGCCGTCACAGACCGGCGCGAGAAGGAGTTTTCCGATCTCGGATTTATCCCGCTCGTCCATTGCAAGGGGACAGACTACGCAGCCTTCTTCGCCGCGCAGTCGGCGCAAAAGCCGAAAAAATACGACCTCGATTCGGCCAATGCCAACGCGCGTCTTTCCTCGCAGCTTCCATACATCTTCGCCGTCTCGCGCTTTGCGCACTATCTGAAGGCGATGATGCGCGACAAGATCGGCAGCTTTATGGAGCGCAGCGAGTGCGAGCACTTCCTCAACACTTGGATTTCACAGTACACCGTCTCCAACGAGGGCGTTGGCCCCGAGATCAAGGCGCAAAAGCCGCTCAAGGAGGCGCGCATCGAGGTGATGGACGTTCCCGGCAAACCGGGAGCTTATAGGGCCGTAGCCTTTCTCAGGCCCCACTTCCAGCTCGACGAACTGACGGTTTCTTTGCGTCTGGTGGCCGAGTTGCCACAGTCTGCGAGATAAACCATCGACGGCGGCTTGCAGGCAGTCTCTCTTCCGCCGAGGACAATAGAGGCGCGCCCACATCGAGTGGCGAGCCTCTTCACAACTGAAAGATAGGAGGACTTACAGGTCATGGCAATGGATATGTTCATTCAGATTGGTGCTGTCAAGGGCGAATCGAAAGATAAGACGCATAAGGAAAAGATTGATGTGCTCGCTTGGAGTTGGGGGATGTCCAACTCGGGCAGCGCGCATCACGGCGGCGGGCAAGGTGCAGGCAAGGTGAATGTTCAAGACCTTAGCTTCACAAAGTGGATCGATAAGTCGTCGCCCGATCTGATGCTTGCCGCCTGCAATGGCAAGCACTTCGATAAAGCAACTCTTATTGTGCGTAAGGCCGGAGAGAAACCGCTTGAGTATTTGACTATCACGATGACGGATTTGATTGTCACATCCGTCTCGACGGGCGGCTCGGGCGGCGAGGATCGACTGACCGAGAACGTCACGCTTAACTTCGCCAAAGTGAAGGTCGATTACAAGGAACAGACCAACACGGGCGGTGTCGGTGCGACACCTTCAATGGGTTGGGATATTGCACAGAACGTCAAAGTCTAGCGGTGGGGGCTGGCGCGGTTCTTTGATTTGCCGCACCTGCCGTTCCTCCTCGCAATTTGGCCCGACATCCATCACTGCCAGTCCTCGTCCGGTAGGAGAGTAGGCCGCTCGTGCGTGCCGCAGGGCTTCGGCGACAGTTCTAAGAAGCTGTTTGAAAAGATAGCTCCGTAGGAGCGTGATGTTTGTAGCGCTCAAAGGCTTCATTATAACCAAGCTCCGTAGGAGCGAAATGTTATTGGACATTTCGCTCCTACGGAGCTTGGAAGGGAAATGAAATCGCCTCAAACTACAAATATTTCGCCCCTCGCGGGGCTTTTCCAAACAGCTTCTAAATCGCGGGTGCCCTGCGGCTCACGCCTAACGGCGAGCCTTTTGTTTGGCTCGCCATCATTTTCCAGATGAGATTGAAAGCCTCGTCTCTCGCATTAAAAAGTCATTTATGCCGAAGTTTGATTACGAAGATCGCGTAACGCTGTCGGTCATTGATCGTCTGCTTGATTACGAGCCGGACATCAGCCATGAGCCGCCCGCCTCGCGCTCAAAAAGCCTGCGTATCTTCAGACAGGCTGTGCGACGCGATCTTGAATGGTTACTCAACACAAGACAGATTGCAGGCGGACTGCCCGAAGGCTTGGAAGAGGTTAATAAATCTCTGGCCGCTTATGGGCTGCCGGATTTTACGGCAGCCAATTCTGAAGACTCGGGCGACCAGGCGCGCGTTCGCTACGCTATTGAAGAGCTTATCAATATCTTCGAGCCGCGCCTGCAAGACGTGACCGTGACGATTGAGCCGCCGCGCGATGCGTCGCGTGCGCTCAGGTTTCGAATCGACGCGCTGTTGATGGTTGACCCCGCCCCCGAGCCCGTCACCTTCGATACGACGCTTGAGCTGACGAGCGGAGAATATGAGGTGCAAGAGAAGTAAGCTATGCGCGACGATCTTCTGACATATTATGAGCGCGAGCTGGCCTTTGTGCGCCAGATGGGGGCTGAGTTCGCGCAGAAGTATCCGAAGATCGCTTCGCGTCTTTTGCTCGAAGCAGACAAGTGCGAAGACCCGCATGTCGAGCGTCTGCTCGAGGCGTTTGCCTTCCTGACGGCGCGCGTTCATCTCAAGCTCGACGACGAGTTTCCGGAAGTCACCGAATCGCTCTTAAACATTCTCTATCCGCATTACCTCGCGCCCGTTCCCTCGATGTCGATTGTGCAGTTTGCGCTCGACCCCGAACAGGGCAAGCTGACGACCGGCTACCATATTCCGCGCGAAACATCTCTCTACTCGCGCCCCATACAAGGCACTCCGTGCCGCTTCCGTACAAGCTATCCCGTTACGCTCTGGCCGATTGAAGTGGCAAACGCTTCGATCGAATCGCTCGACCCGGTCGATAGGCAAGGGCGTTGGGGCGAGGCGGTCATCCGTCTTCAGATGCGCTGTCTCAACAACACAAAGCTCTCGGAGCTAAAGACGGCTGAGGGCGAAGGCGCACCCGCGCGGCCAATCGAGTTTTTACGCTTCTTTCTCAACGGCGAGCCGCAACTGACCTACGCGCTCTACGAGATGATCTTTAACAACGCGACCCGCGTCGAGCTGCGCGCCGAGGGAAAACGCGAGCGCGGGCGTGCGGCTCCTCCGGTTGTTGAGCTTCCCGCTTCGGTCTTGCGACCTGTGGGTTTTAACGCCGACGAAGGGTTGCTGCCCTACACGCAGCGATCCTTTATGGGTTACCGGCTGCTGACGGAATATTTTACCTTTCCGGAAAAATTTCTTTTCTTCGATTTGGGCGGCTTTGACGAGGCGGTCAGACGCGGCGGATTCGGCGAAGAGTTTACCGCTTCGATTTACGTCAGAGACGTTGAGCCGCCACGCTCTTTAGCCAACGCCGCGACCTTTCAGTTGGGCTGCTCTCCTATTATCAATCTCTTCACAAAGGTGGCCGAGCCGATTCAGCTCACGCACCTTCAGAACGAATATCGCGTCGTCGCGGACGTGCATCGACAGACGGCGACGGAAGTCTATTCAGTGGACGCTGTGACATCCGCCGATCCTTATCTCAAACAGGCGCGACAGTATCAGCCGTTCTACTCGATTCGCCACGCCGAAACGACAGACGCAGAACAAAGCTTCTGGTATGCCACGCGCAAGCCCTCGCAGCGCAAAGACGACCCGGGCACCGAAATCTACATCTCACTCGTCAATCTCGACTTTGACCCGCACGTTCCGGCGACTGAGACCATCACGGCGCACGTCACGGCCTGCAACCGCGACCTTCCGGGCAAGCTTCCCTTTGGCGGGCGCGAGGGCGATTTCGAGGTCGAAGGCACAGGGCCGCTTGCGCGCGCGCGCTGTCTGCGTAAGCCGACAAATACAGTGCGCCCACCGCTTCGTCGCGGCGCGCAGTGGCGACTAATCTCGCATCTTTCGCTCAACCATCTCTCGATCATGGGCGAGGGCGGAACTCCGGCAGCCGACGCTTTGCGCGAGATTCTTTCGCTCTACAACTTTACCGACTCGCCTGCGACGCGCCGACAGGTTTCGGGCGTGGTCACAGCCGAGGGCCGACGCGTCGTGCGGCAGACGGGCAATCGCATCGGGTCTGGTTTCGTGCGCGGACTTGAGACGACCGTTGAATTTGATGAAGAGATGTTTGCCGGAAGCGGTGTTTTTCTTTTCGCTTCGGTGCTCGAACGTTTCCTGGGTCTTTATGTGACGGTCAATTCATTCAATCAGCTTGTCGTCAGGACAAAACAGCGTGAGGAGATTTTGAAACGATGGCCGCCGAGAACGGGCGATCAGTTCCTGCTCTAGACGAGACGCTGATGGACGAAGCTTACCGCTTTGAATTCTTTCAAGCGGTGCGCGTCCTTGAGCGTCTGCTGCCAAAGCGCACACCCGTCGGTCGGCATGACGCGCCGCCTGGGGAAGAGGTCGTGCGCTTTCGCACGCGGCCCACGCTTCAGTTTCCGCCGAGCGAGCTGTATGAAGTAACGCGCAAGAATGGCGAGGACGCTCCGCCTGAGATGACGGTCGCCTTTATGGGCCTCACGGGGCCGCTCGGCGTGATGCCCGCGCACACCACAGAGCTTGTTGCCGAGCGCGTCCGCTACAAGGATACGGCGCTGTGGGAGTTTCTCGATCTTTTCAGCCATCGTCTGATCTCGCTCTTTTATCGCGCGTGGGAGCGTTATAGATTCACGGTTGCGTTTGAGCGCGGCGCGCACGACAAGTTTACAGAGCATCTGTATTCGCTCGTCGGCATGGGAACGCAAGGATTGCGCGGGCGTTTGGGGATGCCGGATGCGGGGCTTCTCTTCTACGGCGGCCTCATCGCGCAGCGTCCACATTCAGGCTCGGCGGTCGAATCGGTGCTCGGCGATTATTTTCAAGTACCCGCTCGTCTCGTGCCGTTTACAGGGCAGTGGCTTGAGCTGGACGAAGCGAGTTTGACGCGTCTCGGCGCGGCCAATAGTCAGCTTGGAGTCAGCACGGTGGCGGGCGCTCGCGTCTGGGACGCGCAATCGAAATTCCGCATGCGATTCGGGCCGCTCAAATTAAAAGAGTTTGCAGACTTTGTGCCTGCCGGGCGCAACTACAAGGCGGTAGTGCGGCTCGGTCGTTTGA
>CBDUCU010000026.1:0-16002 GCA_965365725.1 uncultured bacterium
AATTAAATAGCAAAATGCAGTTTGCTAAAAACTACAGCTCCGACCCGCCATTTCTCTTTTCCGTATCCACTCGATTTGCTACTCACAGGCAAAGGCCACATAATCCTTTCAAAATCAATTTTATAGATGGAGTCGCCTTTTTATGTCAGAGCACAAGCACACGAATCGTCTCTCGAAGGAAAGCAGCCCCTATCTTCTCCAACACGCACACAATCCGGTCGATTGGTACGCTTGGGGCGAAGAGGCGATTGCCAAAGCCCGCACCGAAGACAAGCCCATTCTTCTGAGCATCGGATATTCAGCTTGTCACTGGTGTCATGTGATGGAGCGCGAGTCGTTCGAGAGCGAAGAGATCGCATCTCTGATGAACGAGATGTTTGTCAACATCAAGGTTGATCGCGAGGAGCGCCCCGACATCGACCAGATTTATATGAACGCCGTCCAGCTTATGCAGCGTCAGGGCGGATGGCCGCTCACGGTTTTTCTCACGCCCGAACTTGTTCCTTTTTACGGAGGAACTTATTTTCCACCCGAAGACCGTTACAACATTCCTGGATTCCCCCGCATTCTTCAGCTCGTTTCAAACGCTTATCGCACGCGCAAAACCGAGATCGATGCGGGCGCAACCGAAATGCTTGCGGAGCTACGTCGGATGTCTGCCGTCAGCGAGTCGAACGAAGTTATTACACCTGCGATTCTCGACGACGGCGAGCGCGCTCTACTGCGGACTTTTGACAGTAGAAACGGAGGCTTTGGCGGCGCTCCGAAATTCCCTGCTCCGATGAGTCTTGAGTTTCTCCTGCGTGCTTACAAACGAACAGCGAATGAGCAGGCTCTGGCTGCCGCCGCGTTCACCTGTCGCAAGATGGCCGAAGGCGGACTCTACGACCATCTCGGCGGCGGCTTTCATCGATATTCGACCGATGCGCGCTGGCTTGTCCCGCATTTCGAGAAGATGCTTTATGACAATGCGCAGCTTTCACGTCTCTACGTTTATCTTTTTCAAATTACCGGCGACGAATTTTACAGACGCGTGGCCGAAGAAACTTACGACTACGTTTTGCGTGAGATGACGGATGAATCGGGCGGCTTTTATTCGACGCAGGATGCAGACTCCGAAGGTGTCGAAGGAAAATTCTTTGTGTGGGATAAAAGTGAGATCATCCGTTTGCTTGGCGAGACAGACGGCGCTCTCTTTTGCGCCTACTACAATGTGACCGAAGAGGGCAATTTTGAAGAGAAGAACATCCTCAACATAACGCGCACGCTTGAATCAGTAGCACAGCAGACGGATGTTTCAATAGAAGATTTAAGAGAAAGACTTGCGCGTGGTCGTCGCCTGCTTTTTGAGGAGCGTGAAAAAAGAGTCAAGCCGGGCCGCGACGAAAAAGTCATCTCCGCTTGGAACGGCTTGATGCTTGAAAGCATCGCTCTGGCAGCCGCAGTTTTTGAGCGAGATGATTACTTACAAGCTGCCGAACGCAACGCACGTTTTCTGCTCGAACAAATGACCGAAGGTCGTTTGCTTCTTCATGTCTTCAAAGACGGCAAATCGAAACAGACAGCCTTTCTCGATGATTATGCATGCGTAATCTCCGGCCTTATAGCGCTCTATGAATCGACCGGCACCACACTTTGGCTTGAGCGAGCGACCATGCTGGCCGACGTGATGATTGAAGAGTTTTGGGATGAGGCCGATGGCGGTTTCTTCTACACGGGTCAAAGCAGCGAGCGTCTTATCGTCCGCAACAAAGATTTTTTTGATAATGCGACTCCATCCGGAAACTCAGTTGCAGCCGATGTTTTGCTCAAGCTCTCCGTGCTCACAGGCGAAGAAAAGTACAGGCGGCTTGTGACCACGATTTTCAGACTCATGCGCGATACGGTCGTCCGTTACCCGAGCGCCTTCGGTCGCACGCTTTCCGCGCTCGACTTTTTTCTTTCGACTCCGAAAGAGATCGTCATTATCGGTGCTGACGAACAGTTGCAAAGCTTTGTCAGAGCAGTTTGGAAACATTACCTGCCAAATAAAGTTCTGGTTCAAAGCCGCAGCGACGATGCGGCAACCGAACATTTATTGCCGCTTCTGCAAGGCCGCAGCGCAAAGGATGGTCGCACGACCGCTTACGTCTGTGAAAACTATACCTGCCGGCAACCAGTCACAACGGTTGAAGAGTTGGCGGAGCAGATGCTTAATTGAGTGCAGTAGCTCAAACAGCCGCACGCAGCGCCGTAAGCAGTTCTTCTCCGAATCTTTCAATCTTTGTCGCGCCCAGCCCGTAAACTTCTCCTAAAGCCGTTAGGCTGTCCGGTCTTGTGCGCGCCAGATGTTCGAGCGTCTTATCCGGGCAAATCATGTAGGCGGGAACGTGTTGCGTGTTGGCGAAAGCGAGCCTCCATGCCTTTAAGTGCCGGACGATTCTTTTTTCATCATCCGTTAAAGGCGGCGAAAGCTCCTGTTTGACTCGTCTGCGTCGAGGTTTCGCTTCTGTTGAAGTCGCGCCAATTGTTGATGAGCGAAGCGCTATTTCCCACGTTCCACGCTCTTCAAGAATTTTTCTCAATTCTTCATAGACGTGCAGCGCCACGCGTGCATCCATCGCCGCATAATATAGTTGCGCTTTTGTAAGCGGTCGTCTCTTCCAGTTTGAAGTCCTTAAAGTTTTATCGAGCGGGATGCCGAGCAGGTGTTCGGAGACGGCGGCGAGACTATAGGAAGGCAGCGACAGCGCTGCACGCGCTAATTGTAAAGTGTCGATTAAACCCGTCGGTTTGAAACCCGCGCCCGTCAAAACCATCTGATCGAAACGCGCATTGTGCGCTGCCATCAAAGGAGAGGGCGTTTCGATAAAAGCGCGCAAAGGTTCAAGGTCAACCGCCAAAGCGTCAATCACAAATATTTCTTTGTGGGTTGAGGTGGCAATCTGAATCAGCGAAGCGTTTGAGAGTTTGGTTGAGTAGTTCCAGAACGTTTCAGTATCAAGACCGACGATTCCCTCAGACGGCAACGCGTCAATCAAATCCCGTAAAGAAGAATCGTCTGCGATATATCGAACGGATAAATCTTTTGTTAAATTCGTCTCTCCCATCTCAACACGAACAGATCAGCCTTGACTAAAACAAAAGGGCGCGCCGAAAAAGGGAGCGCGCCCGCACTGAAGAGAGTTGAACAGACTAAACCCTTACGGCCTGTTGCTTGTGCGGTTCGTGTTTGTCGCCGTCCCACTGCCGCTGTTCATGTTGCCCGCACGATTCATCGACCCGTTCATGTTCCCCGTCATCGTTGTGTTGGCGGACATGCCCGTGTTGGTAGAGGTGCTCATGTTGGTCGCGGCATTGGTGTTCATGGTCGTTGAGTTTGTCGTCATCGTTGTGTTTGACGACGAAGTGTTTATGTTCGTGCGAGTGTTGGCATTCGTCGTGTTGGCGTTGTTTGCGTTCTCAGCGCCGCCACAGGCGGACAAAGCGCCGGCCACGATAATTAAGGCCAGCATGGTCAGGTTTCGTCGCATCGAGTCTCCTTTTAACGTCCTCTCGGATCGGTTTACTTCAAGAGCTTAGCTTCGGAAGCGACCATTACTCTATTTTCGCCATCCGAATAAATCAAGCTCATTTACGTTGTTCGGGTCAAAGGTAATGCGCTCCTAAAAAGCAGCGCCGACATTGGCAAAATTAAATGCCGAAATACACGATTTTCCGACACGCGTCAAGACCTTCCTTTACAAAAGATACGGCCCGGCTACAATCGGGACGATTCTTATACGCGCAAGCCGGCCTGTCTTTTCTATCGAACGAGAACCTGCTTTCTCAAAGCTCTCGACCGCCCGCCTATTTCTCTACAAACAATTCACGCTTGTATTTCTGATAAATCATAAATACTTGACGCAAAAGGAGAAACTAGTTATTTTCAATATGCCGGTGTTGTCTGGCCGCTCCCGATTTTCTTTCTCAAAATCTCCAGTCTTCCGACCGCAGAATTTAGCTATTCTCACGTCTGCTCTGATTCATCCAGCCGCTGAAACGACATGCAGCTTAAATCTGATAAATTCCTCGTCCTGACGAGCGTCGCTATTCTTTGCGCGACTCTGATTCTGATTTTTTGCCTCGGCCTCAACCTTTTAACATTTGGTGGACAGCTTCTTTCTTACCTGCTCAACATTTTATTGCTGCTAGGCTTCTCTCTCATAATGTTTCGAGCGCGACGCAACGGTGGCCGCGAAATTCAGGAGCAGAGAGATACAGAGCTTGCAGGGCTGCGCGAGGCAAATGCCGTCCATGTCCGCACGATTGAATCTCTCGCCATAGCCATCGACGCTAAAGATCGAACGACGCACGGTCATATACGCAGATCGCAAGTTTATGCTGTTGAGATGGGAAAGCTTCTCGGGGTGAGCAACGCCGAGATTGCTGCGCTCAGGACCGGGGCCATTCTTCATGACATCGGAAAACTTGCCGTCCCTGAATTTATTCTGAACAAACCCGGCAAATTAACAGCCGCCGAGTTTGATAGGATGAAGATTCACACAATCGTCGGCGCAGACATAATCAAGGGGATAGAGCTTCCCTATCCGGTCGAGCAGATCGCACGTTTTCATCATGAGCGTTGGGACGGTTCCGGATACCCTGAAGGTCTGAGAGGCGAAGAGATTCCGCTTCTCGCGCGGATTATCTCGGTCGTTGATTTTTACGATGCTCTGCGTTGCGACCGACCTTACAGGCCCGGCATGAATCGTTCCGAAGCTATTTCTCTTTTGAGACAGAGCGCAGGAACATTATTTGATCCTTTGGTAGTCACAAAGTTCGCTGAAAACGTCTTTGATTTCGACAAACTCATCCAGCCCGAAGACCTACGCGAGCAAGTCCGAATAGAGATTACACAACAACCTGCCGCTCTCAGCAAAGTTGAGCATCAACCTGACACGAATAGTTCAACGGATGCACGGCCTGTATTCAAATCAATTGCTGATGCGCAACGCGAAGTGGCAGCCTTGCGTGATATTGCGCAAACGATTGGCTGCTCGCTTAACCTACAGGATACGCTTTCGCTCATTTCCGCAAAACTGCGCGCGATTGTTCCCTACGATCTTTGCATCGTCTATCTCTCGGATGATGCAAATCGCCGGATACGCGCCGAATATGTCGAAGGCGAAGGGGCGGAAGCATTCGCAGGTCGCATACTTCATTACGGCGAAGGCGTTGCCGGATGGGTTATTTCAAATTCGCATTCAATGTGCAGCGCGAATCCGGAACTAGATTTTGCCGGACTCGCGCCTGAATCCGTCGGGCGCATCCGCTCAGCTTTAGTCTCGCCGCTGCTTCATGAAAAGAGAGCTATCGGGGCGATCGCACTCTATTCGGGCCAACCGTTAAGCTACGGCTCCGAGCAACTGACACTACTTGAAGCAATCTCTCTGCACGCTGCAAGCGCAATCAGCAACGCGCTCATCTTTGAGAAGACGCGCGACAGCGCCTTGAATGATCCCGTCACAGGTCTCTCAAACGAAAGGGCGTTACGACTCATACTGGATCAGCGAGTTGCCGAATGTCGTCGATTGGGACGCGACCCGCTCTCACTTCTCTGCATCAACATCGACAACTTTAAGGATGTCAACGACCGCTTTGGTCATGCCGCCGGTGACCGTATGCTTTCAGATTTGGGAAGTCTGATCAGGAAACAGTTGCGGCAGATGGACATTCTAGCGCGTTGGACTGCGGATGAATTTGTCGCCGTCATGCCGACGGCTACGTGCGAAACTGCCGCCGCCGTTGCTGAAAGGATACGCCTTGCGGTCGAAGCCCATTCTTTTCAAGTTAGAACCGGTCGCCAGATGACAATCAATCTCTCATTTGGGATCAGCAGTTTTCCCAAAAACGGCGACACGACCGAACACCTGCTTGCTGCGGCAAACGAAGACCTTCGGAGAACAAAAAATTTCCCCGACACGACGGCTCACAAAAAGATTTCTTTAGCCGCCACTACTCCCGTCGAGACGCACCATTGACCTGAGAACCATTGTTCATCTATCTGGCCCGCGCGATTGAGATGTTCGCGCGGGCTTTTGATTGGGCCGTTTTTGCGCGTCGGCTATGCCTCGCGTATAATCCTCACCGCTCAGCAAAAACATTTTGTCACAAACATCTAAACGTGAGTTCACGGCCGTGGCGAGCGTTATAGTCGTTTGCAGAAGTCTAGAGAGCGGCCGTTAATTCAACGAGATAGACCGAAGATGAGTGAATTGAAGATTACGCCAATGAAGCCACGAACAAGCGACGGAGAAGCTCCTGCGCAAGAGGTTGTCGCACGCGCACAAGTAGATGAGACGGCGCCGCCTTCGGCTGCTGTGATTGAGAGCGAACATGAGCAGCGCAAAATCGAACAGCAACATCGCATCGAAGAGATAGACCGTGAGACGCTTTTGCGAATGCTCTATCAGATGGTGCTCATCCGGCGTTTTGAGGAGAAATCAGCAGAAGCTTATACGCTCGGCAAAATCGGCGGCTTTTGCCACCTCTATATCGGTCAGGAGGCGGTCGCCGTCGGTGCGCTCTCGGCTCTTCGCAAAGACGATTATGTTTTGACGAGTTACCGCGATCACGGCCACGCGCTCGCGCTTGGAACTTCGCCCGATGAAGTGATGGCCGAATTGTTTGGCAGGGCAGGCGGTTGTTCTGCCGGCAAGGGCGGCTCGATGCATCTGTTCGACCGCGACGCAAATTTTCTCGGCGGACACGGCATCGTCGGAGGACAGATCCCTCTTGCGACGGGCGTTGCTTTCGCAGCGAAGTACAAGGGCGCTGACAACGTTGCGCTATGTTTTTTCGGCGAGGCCGCCGTCAATCAGGGCGCGTTTCACGAATCGCTCAACATGGCGCAGCTCTGGAAGCTTCCATGCATCTTCATCTGCGAGAACAATCAATACGGGATGGGCACAGCCGTAAGGCGCGCGATGTCGCGCTATGAGGTTTACGAAAAAGCGTGTGCTTACGGTGTGGCTTCCGAATTTATCGACGGCATGGACGTTTTAGCCGTGCGTGAGGCAACCGAGCGAGCTGTTGAGCGCGCCCGGAAAGAGTATCTGCCTTCGCTTCTGGAAATTCAGACGTATCGTTTTATGGGACACTCGATGTCCGACCCCGGCAACTATCGAACGCGCGCCGAGATCGAAAAACATCAGGAGCGAGACCCAATCAAGCTCTTTACCGATAGTTTGAAAGAGAAGAAAGTGATTGACGACTCGCACCTCAAAGAGATTGAGGAACGCGTGCGCGCAGAGGTGGAACGCTCTCTCAAGTTTGCAGAAGAAAGCCCTGAACCTGCGCCCGAAGAACTCTTTTCACACGTCTATGCCAATCCGATAAAAACGTAAATCGTCAATTGTGAACCGTAAATCGAAGATCTGATCACTTCCGTGTTTCGATTTATGCTTCACAGCCGTTAACAAACATGATTCACGATTTACGTCCTTAGGAGGTTTTTTTTCAATGGCCGTTATCACAATGCGCGAGGCTCTTAATCAGGCATTGCGCGAGGAGATGCAGCGCGACCCCAACGTGTTTTTGATGGGTGAAGAGGTAGCTGCTTATCAGGGCGCTTATAAGGTTTCAAAAGGTTTGCTGGATGAGTTTGGCGAAAAGAGGGTGATCGATTCTCCGATTACGGAGCTTGGATTTGCCGGGTTAGGTGTGGGCGCAGCAATGGTTGGCTTGCGTCCTGTCATCGAATTTATGACCTTTAACTTTTCGATTCTGGCCACCGATCAAATCGTCAACTCTGCCGCTAAGATGCTTTATATGTCGGGCGGGCAATTCAACATTCCAATCGTTTTTCGCGGCCCAAACGGATCGGCGTATCAGGTCTCTTCGCAGCATTCGCAAGCGCTTGAATCGTGGTACGCACACTTCCCCGGCCTCAAGGTTGTCATGCCTTCGACACCGGCTGATGCCAAAGGACTTTTGAAAAGCGCCATCCGTGATGACGACCCCGTTATCTTTCTCGAACAGGAAAGAATGTATGGCAACAAGGGCGAGGTTCCCGACGACCCAGACTTCCTCATCCCTTTAGGCGTGGCCGACGTAAAACGAGAAGGTACGGATTGCACCATCGTCGCACGCTCGCTCACCGTTCCGCTCGCGCTCAAGGCTGCTGAAGAGTTGGAGAAGCAAGGCGTTTCCTGCGAGGTGATAGACCCACGTACGATTCGCCCGCTCGATACAGCGACGATCATCAACTCGGTCAAGAAAACGAATCGCGTCGTCGTCGTCGAAGAATCGCATTCATTCTGCGGCGTGGGCGCAGAGTTGAGCGCGCAGATCATGGAGCACGCTTTCGACTATTTGGACGCACCTGTCAAACGGCTCTCGGGTGCTGACGCGCCGATGCCGTACGCCAAAAATCTCGAACGGCTCGCCCTCCCCGATGTGCCTCGACTCGTGGCTGCCGTCCGCGAAGTCTGTTATCTGGATTGAAAAAAGCTGTCCATTGTTAGTTGTCCGCCATCAGTTGACTAATTTAGTTTTCGTCACTAGCGGCAGATTGTAAACAACTGACAATAGACGGACTGACAAAGGACAAATTCAAATGGCTACACAGGTCGTGATGCCTAAACTCTCTCCGACGATGGAAGAAGGCCAGCTTACGCGTTGGCTCAAGAAGGAGGGCGAGAAGGTTTCCGTCGGCGAGCCGCTCGCTGAAATCGACACCGACAAGGCGACGATGGAAGCGCAGGCGCTCGCCACGGGCGTGCTGCGAAAGATCATTGCGCAGGCGGGCGACACCGTCCCACTCGGCGCAATCATTGCCATCATCGGCGAGCCAGATGAAGACATTTCAGAACTTCTCTCGCAAGCTCAATCCCCCTCTGCAACTGAAGAGAGAAAACAACAGATCAAAGAGTCAGTTAAAGCCGGAGGCGACGGCGCGCAGGCCGAAATAGCAGGCGTGGTTGCACAAGGCGAGCGAACGCAAGCGACCATCAAAGGTCAGCCTCTTACAGGCGACGTTAGCTCACCGGCGGCAACAAGCGAAGATCAAAAGCAGCCATCAAAGACCGAGACAAAACAACAAGAAACAAGCACTGAAACGTCGACTCCGCCTGACGGACAGCGCCGAGTCAATGGCGGGCGCACGCTTGTCTCTCCCATTGCAGCGCGGATGGCTGCAGAAGCGGGCCTCAATCTTCAGTCGCTTAAGGGAAGCGGCCCCGGCGGTCGCATCATCAAACGCGACATCGAATCGGCGTTGAGCGAGGCGAGTCAACAACAGAAGCCAGCGACAACGGAACAAGCAGAAGTTCAAACACCACAGTCAGCGCAGACTCGAACACAACAACCTTTTACCGCTCCATCCGTCGAAGGTGCGTCGCCCTTCCGCGATGAAGCGATCTCGACAATCCGTGCGACTATCGCCAGAAGGCTTGTTTCGTCGCTTGGCCCCGTCCCGCATTTCTTTTTGACGACTGAGATCGAGATGGATAAGGCGGCGGATTTTCGCAAACAGATCAACGAGCTTGACCCGGAGCTAAAGGTCAGCATCAACGACGTTGTCATCAAGGTTGCCGCCGCCGCGCTTGTCCAACATCCTTCGGTCAATGCTTCTTTTCAGGAAAAGTCCATTCGCTATTATGAACGGGCAGACATCGGGGTCGCCGTCGCCATCGATGAAGGCTTAATCACGCCTGTTGTCAGAAGCGCCGACCGTAAGAGCATCGGTCAGATTAGCCGCGAGGTGCGCGCGTTGGCGGAACGGGCGCGTGCGCGCAAGCTAACCCCCGAAGAATATACGGGTGCGACATTTTCCGTAAGTAACCTTGGCATGTTCGGCATTGATGAATTCACTGCCGTCATCAATCCGCCCGAGGCTTCAATCATCGCCGTCGGAGCGATGCAGGCCAAACCTGTCGTGCGCGACGGCGCTCTGACCATCAGACAGATGATGAGAGTGACAATGTCTTGCGATCATCGCGTCATTGACGGCGCGACCGGCGCAAAGTTTCTTCAGACCTTTAAGAAGATTCTGGAAAATCCCCTTCTGCTTTTGGCCTAGTTTTTTTTACAAGGAGACAAAGGATGAGCGAACGCGACGAACCAAATCCATCGACGCTGAGTGAAGGCGGCACGGGGCCGCAGGGTGAATCACGCGCCGGCAACGAGGGTCCGCTTTCATATCGCAAAAATGAAGAAGATGCGACGATGCTCAATGAAGAAGAGCGCACAGGAGAAGGCACGGGCGCAAAGGCCGGCGAATACAGCTAAAGACTCCATCTTTGGTTAGCATCAGAGATGAAAATGCTCAACGCGGATTAGACGTGCACACACTGATCTAATCCGCGTTGATTCGTAACACTGGCTTTCATCTCAGCTCTCAACAATCCATTATGAATATTTCAAACAGATTCGCACGCATATTTTTTTCAAGCAGGCGTATGAAATATTCCAACTCAAACTCCAGACATGAATGATCGCTCTGGGCGCGACGGCTTTTTGCCGCATCTGGCTCTCGTCGCCGTGCAGATCATGTTTGGGACGTGGCCGATCTTCGGCAAGGTCGTGCTTCGCGTTGTCCCGGCCACAAGCCTCGTGGCATTTCGCGTCGGCGGGGCTGCGCTCGCGTTTCTTCTTTTGCGCTCGCTGACGGGCGGGATGCCCGTCACACGCAAAGGAGATTACGGTCGATTCTTCCTCTACGCGTTGCTCGGAGTAGTGCTCAACCAGCTACTTTTCACAAAAGGGCTTTCGCTTTCCACGGCAGTCAATTCAACCATTATCGGAACAACAATTCCGGCTTTCGCGCTCCTTGTCAGCGTCGTGCTCGGGTTCGAGCGTCTGACTATTCGCAAAGCCGTCGGGACAGCGATTGCTGCAAGCGGCGTGATCTATCTGGTTGATCCATTCAACGCTGAACTGGCGGGTGATAAAACGCTCGGCAATCTTCTGCTGATCACCAACACAATTGCTTACGCTGCCTACATCTCGCTCTCGCAGGAGACTTTTCGCCGTTATGGAACGCTGACCGCGCTGGGCTGGATTTTTATTTTCGGCAGCCTGTTTACCGTCCCACTGGGCAGTTACTATTTTCTTCAGACCAATACCGCAGAGATTACATGGACTATTTGGCTCTTAATTCTCTATGTCATTCTCGTTCCAACCGTCGGCGCATATTTTCTCAATGCGTGGGCGCTGGCGCGTGTTGCTCCAAGCACGGTCGCCGCTTACATCTATCTTCAGCCCTTGATTACTTTCGCCGTCGCGCCGCTTGTGCTGGGGCAAGAGGAGAGTTGGAATCCGCGTATGCTTCTGGCAACTGCGTTGATCTTTGCAGGGGTGGCGCTCGTTACGCTGCATTCAAAGTCGCGCGCGGTCGAAGAGTTGTCGGAACGGCCTGATGCGGGCGGGCATTGATTTGTTATCATTGCTCAAAAGCACACGAGTGGACACATCTGATGAATGAAGCGAGAACGGCAAGGCAAGGAGCTTTTAGCGAGCGCGAGGCTGCATCGAGAAGCGGAGCGGCGCGCTTATCCATTCTCACCGCCTCGTTTCTCATCATTCTCAAGACGGCCGCCGGTCTCTTGACAGGCTCGATCAGCGTGTGGGCTTCGCTGCTCGATTCGGCGATGGACGTGCTTGCTTCTCTCATCAATTTTATCGCTGTTCGTGCCGCATCACTTCCACCAGATGAAGATCACAGGTACGGTCACGGAAAGGCCGAATCTCTGGCAGGACTTTTTCAAGCCGCCGTCATCACAATCTCAGGTCTTTTTCTTGTTCGTGAGGCAATCATCCGCATCCTTAATCCGAAGCAGATCGAACAGGAATGGATAGGTATCGGGGTGATGGTCGTCTCATCGCTTTTGAGCGCCGTGCTCGTAGTGCGTCTCAAACGCGTGGCTCGTGAGACTGATTCTCTGGCGCTTGAAGCAGATTCGCTTCACTACGCTTCGGACGTATACGCAAACGCCGCAGCGCTCGCGGCCCTGCTCGTGGTGCGTCTAAGCGGATGGAAGTTGGCCGACCCGCTTTTTTCGCTTGCCATCTCGGCGTATATTCTTTTTTCCGCATTCCAGGTCGGGCGCAACGCAATCAATGTTTTGATGGACAGACGATTGCCGCGTGAGATCGACGCAAAAGTTGCCAACATAATAGAACGTTTCAAAAATGAAGGTGTAATTGGGTTTCACGATCTGCGCACGCGCCGTTCGGGTGCTTACAAATTTATCGACATGCATTTAGAGGTTGAGCGTGAGAAAAGTCTTGAAGAGGCGCACAACATTACGGTCAAGGTCATCAACTCGATTCAGAAGGAGATTCCGCGTTCACGCGTGCATATACACACCGACCCGGCTGGTTGATTCGTCATGGTCTCTGCTTATCGATTGCTATCAAATTGGTAAATTCAAGCACTCTTTGCGGTCTGAATCTTCTTTGTGTCTTTTGCTTGAGCAAGGCGGCGCAACTCAAAGAGCTTCATCAAAGCTTCGACCGGCGAGAGCGCATCAGGGTCAATTTGTAGCAACGCATCCGTAACAGCTTGTTGATGATTATTAAAGCCCTGTGAGTTTAGCTCAACCGCCAAGCGTCTTTCAGCCTCAATGTCGGCCAAGTCCTCATCTGCCGTCTCTTCGTATTCAAGCAGCAACTCTTCTGCCCTTCGCACGACGGGTTTTGGCAGACCAGCAAGTTTCGCAGCGTAAACACCGAAACTCTTTTCAGCTGCTCCCTGAGCAATCCGATAAAGAAAGACTAGCTCTTGCCCTTCTTCTGCAATCTCGACGTGTAGATTCTTGACGTGCGGAAGCAGGGCCGGCAACTCCGTCAGCTCGTGATAATGAGTTGCAAAGAGCGTGCGTGAGCGTAGCTGCGGATGATTGTGAATATATTCGAGTACGGCGCGAGCAACAGCAAGTCCGTCGTAGGTGGACGTTCCGCGACCAAGCTCGTCGAGAAGGATGAGAGAATGTGAGGTTGCATGATGAAGTATGTGCGCCGTCTCAACCATCTCGGTCATAAAAGTTGATTCGCCGCTTCCGATACGGTCGTAGAGTCCGATGCGCGTGAAGATGCGGTCGGCAACACCGATGACGGCAGAGCTTGCAGGAACAAAGCTTCCCGTCTGTGCGAGCAAAACAATAAGCGCAGTCTGTCGCAAGTAAGTCGATTTGCCGGACATGTTCGGCCCGGTGATAAGGGCAATGCCGTGTCCACTCTCAAAACTCAGATCTACATCGTTTGCGACAAAGCTGTTTCTCTCCAAAATCCTTTCAAGAACCGGATGACGACCCGCTTTGATTCTCAGCAAAGGCGTTTCGACAACCTGCGGTCTGACGTAACTCCATTTCGACGCGCTCTCGGCGAACGAGGCCAAAACGTCGAGGCGCGCAATGGTCGTAGCCGCCTCTAAAATCTCCTCGCGCCTTTTGCCGATATCCAAGCAGACGCGACGAAAAATATTCGCCTCAAGCTCGGCCATGCGCTCCTGTGCATTGAGGACGAGCGACTCGTGTTCTTTAAGTTCAAGCGTGATGAAACGCTCTGATTGTGCAAGCGTCTGCTTTCGCGTGTAGCCGTCGGGAACAAGACGCAAGTTTGGGCGTGTCACCTCGATAAAGTAGCCAAAGACTTTGTTGTAACCGACGCGCAGACTTTTAATGCCTGTGCGTGCGCGTTCTCTTTGCTCCATCTCAGAGAGAAAAACTTTTCCTTCACGCAAAAGCTTTCGCAGCGTGTCCAACTCTTCGGAAAAGCCCTCGCGTATAAACCCTGAATGTTCCGAGCGCGTCGGTAGAACATCATTGAGCGCCTTGCCAATCAGCGAACAGACTTCAGCGCATTCAGGCAACAAATCGAGCGTCGCACCAAAGAGGCGTACGTCGTGTTGCAGCAAAGTGCGAACGCGCGGAATCATCTCGAGACTTTGACCCAGCGCAAGTACTTCCGACGGCGTTGCCAAACCCGCACGCGCGCGGGCCGCAAGCCGCTCCATGTCATGCACCATTTCAAGCGCGGCAAACAATTCTGCGCGTCTATCCGCGTTTCCTACGAACCAGGCGACCTGCTCCTGTCTTCTTCCAATTTCCAAAGTGTCGAGAAGCGGTTGGCGCAACCAACGTCGAAGAAGGCGACCTCCCATTGCCGTGCGCGTGTGATCAAGCGTCGAAAGAAGTGATGGCGCATCGCCTTCGCTATCAAAAAGTTCGAGACTGCGTACAGTTCGCTCGTCAAGCGACAAAAAAGTTGCGCTTTGGTAGCTCGTCAGACGAGTCAATTGACTCGCGGCTGCCGGTTGCGTTTCGCGTAGATATTGAATGATTGCGCCGGCTGCCGACGTAGCAAGCGCTGAGCGTGCAATTCCAAACGGGGCTAGAGTCTTTGAGCCGAAATGTCTTAGAAGCTCGCGCTTTGCCGCGCTCGAATCAAAGTTCGCCGCCGATCTTTTTGTAATAAATCCGGGAAGCACGCTCTCTGTGTAGGCGACTGTCTCCGGAATGAGAAGCTCTGACGGAGCGATGCGCTGCAACTCTGCGTGCGCGTCGGCTGCGCTAATTTCAGTGACGGAAAATTCTCCGGTCGAAACGTCTGCGTAGGCTACGCCCGCGCGTTTGCCGTCTGAAATAAATGACGCAAGATAATTGTTGACCTTGCTTCTCAGCAGACCGGGTTCGAGAACCGTACCCGGTGTGACGATGCGAACAACATCGCGTTCAATCAAGCCGCGCCCTGCCTGAGATGCCCCGCCCTTGACGGGCGCATCGGTCAACTGCTCGCAGATGGCGACACGGTGACCGCGCGCAATAAGAGTTGCAAGGTGACGTTCGAGACTATGGTGAGGAACGCCTGCGAGTGGGATGCGGACGTTGCGTCCCATTGGTTTAGAAGTGAGAACGATGTCAAGCTCACGCGCGAGGATACGCGCATCGTCGTCAAACGCTTCGTAAAAATCGCCGATGCGAAACAAAAGCAAGCAGTCGCTGTGGCGACGCTTTATGTCGAGATACTGTTTGCGCAAGGGAGTTGCGTTCATCGTTCGAAGATCGACGAAAGAATGTCTTCGACCGATGTGAGGGCGCGGTGAAGTCTCTTGAGTTGTTCAAAGCTGAGAATGGTCGTGACGCGTCCGATCTCGTGAAAAGCTCCGGTGCGCGCAACGCTCATCTGCATCTCGGCTCGATTTGTATCGCGCTCGCTGGCGACGACGAGAAAGGGGCGCGTGCGTTGCGAATCGTAGGCGCGTTTGAGTTTGGCTAGAGCAGCATCGACGTTTCCCTTGTGCTGCACCTCGAAAACATGGCTGAGGCGCGGACTCTCTCGCCCTTCGCGCCAAACAACATCGTAATATTCAAACTCACGCTCAGCGTGATAACCGAGAACGCGTCCGACTTCCAACAGCATCCCCTGCACATCGCCATGTGTAGTCTCGTGTCCTGATATCTCGACTTGTGCAGGGTCTGAAAATGAAAAGTTGATCTCCTCTTCATTGACGCGTCTGCGGCCCGCAACGGTAATGGTCCAACGTCCGCGCGTCCGCTCAATCTGTCTTTTCTCTTCGAGAAGTTTGCCCGCGCGCTGAACAAGCCTGCGCCATTGTTGGCGATGCCCGTTCGAGTTTGCACGAACATCTTGCCCGTCAAGCTGCGGAAAATATGGAGCCAGACGGTCGTAGAGATAACGCACGTCGTCGATGCCGCCCGTTGCGACAAGCTCCTGCAGGACAGGCAGTTCGATGCGATCAACGCCGGGATAAGACATCAAATTTAACTGCGGGAACAAAAGGGTTTGAGCGAGCGCGAAGACGATGCTCGTCGTCAAAGGTTGCGTTGGCAAAATTACAGGAAAGAACCGTGAGGAAGCAAGTTAAGGAAGTTCTGTTTGAATTTATCAATCATTAGTATTGAAGTGATGAGAAAATGCTTAGAGCAGCTTTCGATTGTATCTGCCAATTCCTGCTTTGAAACGCCGCGTGCCGGTCGTCTCAAACTGCAATTGCAGTTTGAGACGACCGGCACGCGG
>CBDUCU010000027.1:0-15470 GCA_965365725.1 uncultured bacterium
GATGCTCAAAAAATTCTGCGCGACGCCTTCAATCTGAAACTCGACGTTTGAAGAGATGCCGATGTTGATGCCGATCACACCGATGCGCGTCAGATCGCCCGTCAGACCTGAGACAGGAAATTTTGCATCCTGTAGAAAATCTATTCCCGCTTCGATGCGAACAACGCCCGGAGGTAAAACATCAACGTCTTCAGTCAAAAGAGGACGCTGTTGAGCACGTGCCGGGATGCACAGCAAAAAGATGGCAAGCGGTATAAAACTCTTGACGAGAAAATTTTTTCGGTGTCGCGGCATGGAGACTATTTGCCTTTAAGCTGACTCTTTAAGACTGACGACCGCGCGAATTGTAATGCCGTGTCGCAGGAGCGTCAACAAGTAGAGACGTAACGCGATCACTTCAATATTGTGATTTCAAATTTGAAATCTTCGCGTCACCTCTCGCAGCCTTCACTGTGCGAACCTTCTTCATCGGCTATAATTCCGTTTATGGAAACGTTTTCTGTCGGCAAAGTAAAACCATTTCTCATCGGTGGCGAGTGGCGAACCTCGACAAATTTGCAGGAGGTGCGCTCGCCCTTTAACGGCGCTTTAATCGCACACTTCTCCGTTGCTTCGCGCGTCGAGATGGAGGAATCAATCTCCGCAGCCACACGCGCCGCACGCGAGATGCGGTCGCTTGCGCGTCACAAAATTGCAGACGCTCTGCATCTTATTGCCGACCGCATCCACGCGCGCCGCGAAGATTTTGCACGTACCATTGCGCTTGAAGCGGGCAAGCCAATCAGCGCGGCTCGCATCGAAGCCGACCGCGCCCGCTCGACCTTTACTTTCGCCGCCGAAGAGGCGCGCAGATTTACGGGCGAAATTGTACCGCTCGACGGACAAGCGGGCGGTGCAGGTCGCACCGGATGGACCGAGCGCATCCCGCGCGGAGTAATCTACGGCATCACGCCGTTTAACTTTCCACTCAATCTTGTCGCGCACAAGGTCGCGCCCGCGCTTGCCTCGCGCAATGCGATCATAATCAAACCAAGTCCGCGCACGCCTCTGACCGCGCTTCTGCTCGGCGAAATCTTTCTCGAAACTGATTTGCCGAAAGCCGCGCTGCAAATAATGCCGGTTGAAATTCCCGACGTTGAGACGGTGATTGAAGACGAACGCGTGGCGATGATCTCATTTACGGGCAGCGCCGATGTCGGGTGGCGTTTACGCGAGCGTGCGGGTCGCAAAACCGTTGCGCTTGAGCTTGGCGGAAACGCGCCGGTCATCGTTGATGAAAGCTCAGATGTCGATTACGCAGCCGAAAAGACTGCGGCGGCAGCCTTCGCATTTTCCGGTCAGGTCTGCATCTCCGCACAGCGCGTGCTCCTGCACAAAAACGTCGCTCAGAGATTTACAGAGCAATTCGTCTCGCATGCGCAAAATTTGCGAGCAGGCGACCCGCTCGAAGAGACGACGCAGATATCCAACATGATTGACGAGGCTGCGGCGCGTCGCGTCGAGAGTTGGATTGAAGAGGCCGTCGGCGCAGGCGCGAAACTTTTATGCGGAGGACGGCGACGCGGCTCTTTGTTTGAAGCAACCGTTTTGACGGACGTACACGCGGAGATGCGCGTCTGCGCAGAGGAAGTTTTTGCGCCGGTCGCTGCCATTCAGACCTTTACAGATTTCGCAGAGGCTTTGGCCGAAGCAAATAACACGCGCTATGGTCTTCAGGCCGGAGTTTTTACGCGTGATCTGAGCCGCGCGATGCTTGCTTTCAGAGAACTTGAGTTTGGCGGCGTGATGATCAACGATGCGCCCGCTTTTCGCGTCGACAACATGCCATACGGCGGTGTCAAGATGTCGGGCGCAGGGCGCGAAGGAATCCGCTATGCGATGGAAGAGATGACCGAGCCGCGTCTGCTCGTCATCGACCCGCGCATCTGAATCCACCCTCTTCATACATGCAAGTGAATTATGGCAATACTCCCCCGTCTCGCTTATCATTCAACACGTTCTCTGCAACACACACCTGTGAGGTCTCGATGAAAACTCGCGCATGCTCCATAGTTCGCGTAATGATGATGTTGACTTTGCTCTTCGCACTTTCGTCAACACCCGCCGACGCGCAAACTCAAAATCAAGACTCGACCATTGTTCTTCCACAACTCAAAAATGCCGTCACCGTTCGCCGCGACGAGCGCGGCATCCCCTACATCGAGGCCGGGAACGAAGACGATCTCTATTTTATGCAGGGCTACATAACGGCGAGTGACCGCTTGTGGCAGATGGAACTTTTTCGACGGACGGCGCGCGGTGAACTAGCGGAAATCTTTGGTCGGGTCGCGCTTGAAGAAGATAAGCGTCGGCGCACGCTCGGCTACGCGCGCGTAGCCGAAGCGATGGTTGCACAGATGTCTCCGCAAGCGCGGCGGGCGGTCGATTCGTACGCGCGCGGAGTCAACGCCTACATCGATTCGCTCGATGCAAAGACGCTCCCACCTGAATTTCAAATTCTCGGCTTTCGTCCACGCCATTGGACGACTGCCGACTCAAACGCCGTCGGCAAAAATTTTGCCGAGGCGCTTTCGATGACATGGCGCATGGACTTGATGCGCGCGGCCTTCTCCGATCTTTCAGAGGAAAAATTGAATTGGCTCTTTCCCGTCGCTTCGCCGCTTGACGTGCTCGTTGTCGGCAATGATGAGAAGAAACGATCCAGGCCCGCAAATCGCGCGGAGCGGCGGATAAAAACAGACGATTCGGTCAAACTGTTTGCTGCGCTCAAAGATGACGAAGCAATTCTTCGGCGCTCGCAGGAAAGAATCGGTCTCTATGCTGAAGACTTCGCGGCGAGCAACAACTGGGTGGTCAGTGGCAAGCACACGGCTACGGGAAAGCCGCTACTCGCAGACGACCCGCATCTTGCTCCTTCGACTCCTTCGATCTGGTACATGATTCATTTGAGCGCACCGGGCGTGCGCGTCGCTGGAGTGACGGCGGCGGGCGCACCCGGCGTTATCATCGGACACAACGAGCGCGTCGCATGGGGCGTGACCAATCTGGGCCCCGATGTGCAGGACGTTTACAAAGAGAGATTCGACGCGGCGAATCCACGTCGATATATGACGGCGCAAGGGTGGCGCGATGCCGAAGTTTTCAACGAACAGATAAAGGTTCGTAAAAGCGCCACAGATGCTTCGACCGAAACGGTTGCGCATGAGGTTTTGGTGACGCGTCATGGGCCGGTCGTCTTTGAAAAAGATGGTGCTCGTTATGCGCTTCGCTGGACGGCGCTCGATCCAAAAGCAAGCGAGTTTGACAGCTTTTATACGCTCAACCATGCGCGTAACTGGAACGAGTTTCGCTTAGCGCTCGAAAAGTACAACGGCCCGACACAGAACTTTGTCTATGCGGACGTAGAAGGTCACATCGGCTATTACGGCGCGGGTAAAATTCCCATCAGAAGAACCGGCGATGGAAGCATTCCATATGACGGGACAACTGATGCGGGCGAATGGATCGGAATGATTCCGTTTGGAGAGTTGCCGCACGTCTTTGACCCGCCTTCCGGCATCATCGTCACGGCCAACAGCCGCGTCGTCGGCACAAGCTACTCGCACCATCTGACGCATGTCTGGGCCTCGCCCTATCGCACGCGTCGCATACACAATCTACTGACGGCGAAGAAGAAGCTCACGGCTGAAGATTTTCGTGCGATTCAAGGCGACACCTACTCAATCGCGGGCAACACATTTGCGGGCGAAGCCGCCAAGATTGCACTCACCGCAGGACTCGACAAAACGGATGCGGCTTGGCAGTCAACAATAAAGCTGTTTGAGACCTGGGACGGGAAACTGGAACCCGATTCGCGCGCCGCGCTACTCGTCCTGGAGATGCGTACAATCTTTTTCCAAAAAATTCTTGAAGGCGCGCTCGGCGCGCAACGTGCAAGGGAATATCGCTGGCCGAATAGCGGAACTCTCGTCGATCGTCTCGTCACGGAGCGCCCGGCAGAGTGGCTGCCAAACGGCGTGAAGAGTTACGCGGAACTGCTCGACGCAGCGCACAAGGATGCACGCTCCGCGCTTGCCAAAAAACATGGACAGGACGAGACACAGTGGACTTGGGGACGCGAATTCAAATCGCGCTTCCCTCACCCGCTCGCCGTCGTGCCTTTCGTCGGACAGCAGTTTCAGGTTGAGCCTTTCGCGCAACGCGGAAGCGGCGGCCCGCTGGCTTCAGTCAATGTCGGGGCTGGGGTCTCGATGCGCCTTATTGCCGACACTTCCGATTGGGACAAGACGCAACAGAACATCGCGCCGGGCGAATCGGGACTTCCCACAAGCCCGCATTTCAAAGATCAGATAACGGAATGGCAAAAGGTCGCGCCGCGCACCTTTGCTTTCACGCCGTCCGCCGTCAAAGCGTCGGCCAAAGAGACGCGCGTCTTCAAGCCTTCCGCCAACTGATTTTGTATCAATCGACGAAGAATGACTGATGTGCAAACACGCCTCCGACTCTTTTGCGCCGTCGAACTGCCCGAAACGGTGAAGGCTTTGGTCGGCGAGTACATCAAAAGCCTGCGCACTCAGTTTCCCAATGTGCGCGCGAGTTGGGAACGAACCGAGAAACTACACCTCACGCTAAAATTTATTGGCGATGTTGAAGAGAATCGTCTTGAACTTTTGCGCCGTGCCGCAACGCTTGCCGCCGCAAGACACGCTGCCTTTCAAATTTCCATTGCCGGTACAGGCTTATTCCCGCCAAAGCGCGCGCCGCGTGTTCTCTGGCTCGGCATCTGCGACCCGGACGAAGGCCTTCTTCGACTTCAACGTGATTTGGAAAAAGAATGTGAGACTGAGGGATTTCAGCGTGAAGCGCGCACCTTTCGTCCGCACCTCACAATCGCACGGCTGCGTAGTCCGGAAGGTGCGCGTGCGCTTACAGACTGTCACACGCAATCATCATTCGAGACACAACGCTTTACCGTTAGCGAACTCGTCATCATTCGGAGCGAATTGTTACCGGGCGGCTCTCGTTACACGCCCTTTTCGCATCACGCGCTCTCGTAGAGAATAAGAAGCATCTTGATCGCGAATTGGGTGCAAGCCGTTGTTGCGCGGCAATGATTTAGAGTGATTGCGTTTAGATTTCCGTTTTGATTTATCAATCGTTGTTTAGAGGTGGGCCATGCTGGCCTCTAAACGGGTAGTTTGATTGAAACAAACGGTAAACCGATTAGCAGTCCGCTCTAAGTTTGTTGCTCGCTCTCTTTTCTCCAGATGATTGAATAACGCCAGAACAAATGTCGTCTCACTTGTGCACCCGGCAAGATGTCTGCGCAGATACTCCTAATCTGCGCCAACGTCAGATAAGTATCCGTTTTTCCATGTTCCAAGTATGCCTCGCGCACTTCTCTCGAAGGTCTTGGCCGTCCCGTTTTTATCAGGCTGAGAAAAATGTTGGCCGGAAAAGCAAGCCCGTCAAAAAGCAAATCTTTCAAATTCGAGCGTTGATAGAGATCAAGACAAACGAATGTGCCGCCCGGTTGCAAAGACTCTCTTATTTTTCTGAGGACGCTTTCGAGCGGAAGATGATGAAGCGTCGTAAGCGTAGCAATACAATCAAACTGATTTTTCTGAAACTGACAGGCCATCACGTCTTCGCTGACGAATTCGATGTTTGGATAAAGTTTCGAGCGTTGCCGTGCGAGACGAATCATCTGCGGAGACAAATCAACGGCGAGAACTTTTTCGGCGCGCGCGGCAAGCTGTCGGGAAAAATCTCCCGCGCCACAACCGATTTCAAGCACCAGACGACACTGCTCTGGAATCTGCTTCAGCAAAAACTCGTGATACTGCGCATTGTGATTCCAGGTTTCATCCGCGAGCAAAGCAATCCGATCAAAATCCGACTGGATTGATTCCAATGTTTGTCTCGACTCGCGCATCGTCTGTTCGCTCGCTGACACGAATACAAGGATGACGACCCTTTACTAACATTGAACGCCGCGCACGCCGCCCGATCAATTTTTACGCTTGAGAGTAACGCTATTTCGCGGTCGGGTGCAGACAGTGGTCAGGCGATGCCGTAAATGGAAAGATCACTACGGAATCAGATTACGCACAAAGTAGATGATCGTAACGAATATGAATGCGATGAGCAAAATCAACTCCGTGATATGCGGGCCGAGGAGGTAGAGGCTGTATCGGCCTTTCTCCTTCCTGTAAATCCAAAGTGACATTCGCATCCTCCGCTCCAAACTAGAAGAAACTTAACGCATATTACGTCGGCAATTGTCTCGGCGGAACGTTGCCGCCGCGAACCCGCTTGTTGTTGTCGTCTTCGGTAGTGCGCTGTTTGTCGCCCGTTTCGCTGAGCATCTCTTTGATTGCGCCGATGCTTGAGAGCATGGCTGAGGTTTCCACAGGCATGAAGATGACTTTTGCGTTGTTGCCGCGCGCCATCTCTTTGAGGCTTTCGATGTAGCGCGAGGTGATGAGATATTGCGCGGGGTTGCCCACGCCTTCGATTGATTCGGCGATTTGACGAATGGCTTGTGCCTCAGCCTCAGACGAGCGAAGACGCGCTTGTGCCGCGCCCTCGGCTTGAAGGATCGCCGATTGTTTTTCTCCTTCGGCGCGCGTCACAGCCGCTTGTTTTTCGCCCTCGGCGCGCGTGATGGCGGCCTGGCGGTCGCCTTCGGCTTGCAGGACGAGCGCGCGCCGGTTGCGCTCTGCCGTCATCTGTTTTTCCATCGTCACGCGCACGTCTTCGGGCGGGTTGATGTTCTTTACGTCAACGCGCGTTACCTTCACGCCCCACTTGTCGGTTGCTTCATCAAGAATGATGCGCAGCTTGTTGTTGATCTGGTCGCGCGACGAAAGCGTGTGATCCAAATCCATCTCGCCGATAACAGAGCGCATCCCCGTAATCGTCAACTGCACGATGGCCCCGATCAAATCCGCCACTTCATAGACGGCCTTGGTCGGATCGGTAATCTGCCAATAGACGACCGAATCGACATGAATCGTTACGTTGTCGCGCGTGATGACGGGTTGCGGCGGCAGGTCTATGTATTGTTCGCGTAAATCAATCGAGGTGAGACCGGGACGCACGTTCGTCCAATAGACTCCGCGCGGTTTGTCGAGAAAGGGGATGATGATGTTGAGTCCGCTCGCCGCGAGACGATTAAAGCGTCCGAGTCGCTCGATGAGCAAGACGGTTGACTGTGGCACGATCTTGATCGTCTTTGCAGCGACAATCAGCACGCACAGAGCAAGAAAGCCCAACAGAATGAGAGAGGGAACCATTTTTAAGAACCTCCGTCTTTGGAAAAGATAAACGCGACCGGAACGATGATTTGCGGAAGGGCATTTGGCGAGCTCTCGCGCTAGAGACCGCCGGACATCAAACAGCCTTTTTGCCGCAGACTAAAATATTACGATCAGACTTGCGGACTCAGACTATAACGGATTCGCAACTTTCTTTGAAAGATTTTGGGGAACTGCTTCCCAGCCTCCAAGCGCGCTTTCGACCAGATGTGCCGCCTTCAAAATCAAATGCTCTTGAAATGGCCGTCCGACGATCTGCACGCCAATCGGCAAGCCTTCAGCAGACCAACCCGCGCGGACAGTTATCGAAGGAAGATCGAAGACGCTAAAAGCCTGTGCATAGCCGAATGCGCTAAACAGGCTGAAAGAATTCTCTCCATCGGTTGAAACCTTGTGTGTGTTGTGCGCAACTGCGCTAATCGCGCCAACCGGGGCGATCAACAAAGGAGTCTCTTCCATCCATGCAAGCATCTCATCGCGCATTTGGTCGCGTTTTGTCCACACCTCGAAATAATCTGCAAGCGACAATTCGCGTTTTCTCTTGGCGCGCTCAAGCAAAAGTTTTGCCACCGGCCCTGCGTCGCTTTCTCTTCCCTCAAAAGTCTTCTGTAAAAAACTTTGCGTCGCGTGAGAAAACAGCTCAAGCCAAACTTTTGTCGCGTGTTCGATGTGCGGCGGTCGCGTTTCACACACAGAAGCACCCTCTTCGCTCAACACTTTTGCTGCCGCTTCCAAAGCGCGGCGCGTTTCTCTTGTGACAGGCACAGCGCCGTCGTCCGCATACCAGCCAACCTTTAACCCTTTCATGTTTGCTGCGGCAGCATCTATATCGAGCGACTCATCTTGATCAAACGAAAATCGCATATCGGCAGAGGCAAGCACGTGGAAAAGCATCGCCACATCTTCAACTCGGCGTGCAATCGGCCCGAGCGTCCCGCCAATCGCGAAAGGCCGGGCGATGGGCGGAAGATGTCCGCCGCCGGGAACGCGTTCGGTTGTCGGGCGCAAGCCCACAACTCCGCAGAAATGCGCAGGGATACGCAAAGACCCCGACAGATCGCTACCCAAACTGCCCGCAGACAGACAAGCACAGACAGCCGCCGCACAGCCTCCGCTCGAACCGCCCGGACTCCGACCCTCGTCAAAAGGATTGTTTGTTCTGCCAAAGACCGGATTCTCAGCCGTGTAATCAAGCGCCAGCTCCGACGTGTTCGTTTTGCCGATCACGATTGCGCCCGCTTTACGCAGACGCACAATCGCAGGCGCGTCCTTTTGTGGGACGTAATCCTGAAAGACGCGCGAGCCGAAAGTTGTTCGCAGATTCGCAGTCTGGATTGTGTCTTTGATTGTGATGGGCAAACCTGCGAGCGCGCTCGTCACGTCGCCTTTTATGATCGACGCTTCAATCTCTTTTGCGCGAGCCAGCGCATCCGGCGCGAGCGTAACGATGGCATTGAGTCGTGGATTGAGCCTTTCGATACGCTCAAGGTGCGCCTCGACAAGCTCGACGGGCGAGACCGATTTTGAGCGAACCAATTCGGTCATCCGTTTTGCTGAAAGAAGTGTCAACTCTTCCGACAGTCTCACACCCTCTTTCCTACCGCGAGCAAGAAGAAATAACCACAGAGGTACAGAGACACAGTTTGTTCTGGCGGCGTCTCTGTACCTCTGTGGTTAATTGTTTGCACTGTATTTCACGCGTAAGCGACTCTATTCTTTCTGTTTTTTCCGTTCCTGTTTTTTGAGCAGCTCGACAAACTTTCGCGCGGCCGTGCCGAGCGTGCGGTCGCTTCGGTAGATCACGCCGACCTCGCGCTCCCATTCCGCTTCTGTCAAAGCAACGACCGCCAACTGCCCGCTCGCGCGCTCGTCAACCACGCTCAGACGCGGAACGATGGCGCAACCCAAACCAACTTCGACCGCACGCTTAATCGTCTCGATGTTGTCAAACTCCGCCACGCGTCTGACCGTCACCCCGTGTGAACGTAAAATCTTGTCTGTCGCGCGCCGCGTCGGGATATCGCGCTCGAAAAGCACAAAGTCCTGCTCCTGCAAATCCCCTGCACTTACTTTTCTTTTTTTCGAGAGCGCGTGCGACGGCGGACAGATCAGCACGAGCCTGTCGCCATTCAAAGGCACAATGCTCAGGCCACGCTTCTTTTCCGGGTAAGCAACCACGCCCAATTCGACCGCGCCCGACAAAACGTCGCGCACAACTCGCGTCGTGCGGCTGTATTCAAGATCGATGCGCGCCTCAGGATAGAGCGTCATAAACTCGCGGACGGCGGGCGGCAACTCATGCAAGCCGACGCTATAAACGGTCGCTACTTTGACGCGCCCGCTCACCGTCCCCGTCATCGCGCGCATCCCCTCTTCGAGCGCCGAATAAGCGCGTAAGACTTCGAGGCTCGCTTCGTAGAAGGTCTTTCCTGCGTCAGTCAAACTAACTTCCCTGCGTCCTCGGACGCGCTCGACAAGACGACGTTTATACTTTTCTTCGAGGCCGCGTACCTGTTGGCTGACTGCCGATTGCGTGACGAAATTGCGCTCGGCGGCCTGCGAAAAGCTCTGCGTCTCGACCAGATCGCAATAGATTTTTAGAGTTTCGATTTGCACTACGGCGGATTATAAGTATATCTCAACAATCGGCGCAACTTTTTTCATTTACTCTTATATTCTCCCGGACGTTATACTTCACGGGATTCGCTGTCGCGTCTGTCTCTGTCAGAGACGTGCTGACCACTTCGGCACTTGCCGTTGCGGCCTGCGCGGGCTGACTGGTAATTGCTTTTCCGTCGAGCGTTCGTATAATCAGGGCTGCTTCACTAAAGCAATACCGTTTTTGCGCAACACTATTGCGCCGCCACTTAGTATTGCGGCGACGCTCGGGCTGCATATCTCCTCAAAGGGCAAAGGAGAGCTTTCCCAAATATGGCCGTTCGTCTGAGCAGAACTTTTATCCTGCGCAAACTCCATCAGCTCTCGGGAATCGTGCCGCTCGGCGCGTTTTTCCTTGAGCATCTCTACACAAATTCAAAAGCCGCGCATCCTGAATTCGGCGCACAACACTTTAATCAGGCCGTCAAAGACCTGCAGGAGATTCCCTATATCCTGTTTGTCGAGATCACGTTTATCTTTATCCCGCTTCTTTATCACGCGCTCTACGGGCTTTTTATCACGCGCGAGATGCGGCCCAACAATCTCTACTATCCTTATCCGCGCAACTGGTATTACACGATTCAGCGCGTGACGGGGCTGATTCTTTTTCTCTTCATCCTCTTTCACGTGCTCAATTTCCGCTTTGGCGCGCTGCCCGGTCTAAACGAGGTCTCGGTCGCGCACCGGCCCGATATGGCTTATCAAATCGTGTCGCGCGAGTTTCAGATGCCCTGGATTCTTGCGATCTACATCGTCGGGATCGTTTCCACCATCTGGCACTTTGCCAACGGTCTGTGGCTCTTTCTGGTTGACTGGGGCATCGTCATCGGCGAGCGCGCACAGCGTTTGACGGGTTATGCATGCATCGCCTTCGGCGTGTTGTTGATTGCGCTGTGGGCCAACGTCACCGCCGCATTTATCCGGCCCGGCGGATTGCTCGGAGGGATTTTCTAGTTTATGGCAACAAAAGGCATACGCGTGGCGATTGTCGGCGGCGGGCTCGCTGGACTTGCGGCGGCGATGAAGATTGCCGAAGCCGGTCATGCGGTCGATCTCTTCTCGGTTGTTCCAGTCAAACGCTCGCATTCGGTCTGCGCGCAGGGCGGCATCAACGGCGCGGTCAACACAAAGGGCGAAGGCGATTCACCCTGGAAGCATCTTGACGATACGGTTTACGGAGGCGATTTTCTCGCCAATCAACCGCCTGTCAAAGCGATGTGCGAGATGGCACCGGCGATCATCTATCTCTTCGACCGGATGGGCGTTCCCTTCTCGCGCACGCAGGAAGGCCTGCTTGATTTCCGACGCTTCGGCGGCACGCTTCACCACCGAACGGCGTTCGCCGGAGCGTCCACAGGGCAACAACTGCTCTATGCTCTCGACGAACAGGTCAGACGCTTTGAGGCATCAGGACAGGTCAAAAAATACGAGCACTGGGAGATGATGTCGCTCGTTTTGGACGATGCAGGCGTATGTCGCGGTCTCGTTGCAATGGAGCGCGGCTCGCTCGAGCTAAAAGCTTTTCCGGCTGATGCGGTGATCATGGCGACGGGCGGGCCGGGTCTTATCTTTGGCAAGTCAACCAACTCGATGGTCTGCACTGGCTCAGCCGTTTCGGTCTGTTATCAACAGGGCGCGCGATATGCAAACGGTGAGTTTATACAGGTTCACCCGACTTCGATTCCGGGCGAAGACAAGCTGCGTCTGATGTCCGAATCGGCGCGCGGCGAGGGCGGGCGCGTGTGGGTTCCGCGCACGCAGGGCGACAAGCGTACGCCCTCTTCGATTCCGGAAAAGGAGCGTTGGTATTTTCTCGAAGAGAAATACCCCGCTTACGGCAACCTCGTGCCGCGCGATATTGCGACGCGCGAAATCTTTCAGGTCTGTTTGGACGGGATGGGAATCGGCGGCGACAATCAGGTCTATCTCGATCTGACGCACATCCCGGCAGAGACTTTAGACCGCAAGCTCGGCGCGATTCTCGAAATCTACGAGATGTTTATCGGCGACGACCCGCGCCACGTCCCGATGCGAATCTTTCCCGGCGTACACTATTCGATGGGCGGGTTGTGGGTTGATTTCGACCAGCGCACAAACATACCCGGCCTGCTCGCCGCCGGAGAGTGCGACTACTCGATTCACGGCGCAAACCGTCTCGGTGCAAACTCTCTCGTCTCGTGCGTCTATGGCGGATTTATTGCCGCGCCCGCAGCCATCGAGTTTGCAAAATCTGTCGAGCGTGGCGCAAACGGCAATGGCTCTCGCGTCTTTGAGCAGGAGTTAAAACATCAACAAGAGTTGAACGACGCTCTAATCAAGAACACGGGCGGAGAAAACCAGTACGTCCTCCACGAAGAGATGGGCAAGTGGATGACGGACAACGTGACCGTCGTACGCTACAACGACCGTCTCAAAGCGACCGATGAAAAACTCCTCGAGCTTTTAGAACGCTATAAAAAAGTCTCGATCAACGATTCGAATATGTGGGCGACGCACGCGCTGCCGCACGCGCGACAACTCTACAACATGCTCCAGCTTGCGCGCGTCATCACGCTCGGCGCTTTGAACCGCGACGAATCGCGCGGCGCACACTACAAACCGGATTTTCCAAACCGCGACGACGAGAATTTCATGAAGACCACAATCGCCGAGTTTTCCGGCGAAGGGCCGGTCTTTTCCTGGGAGCAGATAGACGTTTCGCTCGTCGAGCCGCGAAAGCGCGACTACACAAAGGGCAAACAGAAAGCCGCCGCTTCGTCGGGCGGTACGGCAGAAAACTCGCCGACCAAAGATGGCGCAGCACAGGTTCCCGCATCCGGTTCGGATCAGAGGCCCGCGAACACTTCCGGGCCGGCTGTGTGGGGACAGAACAAAGAACAGGTTGACCGAAGCGTCTCAGGCGATATTGAGACCAGACGCGAACAGGGCAAAGAGCTTAAGGACGCAGGGGGTAAATCGGACGAAGTATGAGCGCACACGCACACTCAAACGAAGAGACAAAGAGAACGCCCCCGCAGTTTGTGGAGATAAAAATCCGTCGGCGCGAGGGGCCGGACAAACCCGCTTACTGGGAAGAGTTTCGCATTCCCTATCGCCCTAATCTCAACATCATCTCCGCGCTGATGGAGATACGCAAAAACCCTGTCACCAAGGATGGACGCAAGACAACGCCGCCCGTCTGGGACATGAACTGTCTCGAACAGGTCTGCGGCATCTGCACGATGGTCATCAACGGCAAGGTTCGTCAATCGTGTTCGGCTCTCATCGACCAGCTCGACCAGCCGATCACGTTAGAGCCGATGTCGAAGTTTCCAAATGTGCGCGACCTCGTCGTTGACCGTCAACAGATGTTCGATCATCTCAAACGAGTCAAGGCCTGGATCGAGATTGACGGCTCTTACGATCTCGGGCCCGGCCCGAAGATGTCGCAGGAAGAGGTGATGGAGCGCTATGCCTATTCGCGCTGTATGACTTGCGGCTGTTGTCTCGAAGCGTGCCCGCAATACGACGGCGATCAATACATCGGCCCGCAGGCCATCGCGCAGGTGCGTCTGATGAATATGCACCCGACTGGACAAATAACACGTGATGAACGCCTCTCGGCAATCATGGGCGAAGACGGCATCACCAACTGCGGCAACGCGCAAAACTGCGTCCGCGTCTGTCCGATGTCGCTTCCACTGACAAAAGCCATCTACGAAGAGAACCGCGAAACCGTCTTGTACGGACTTTTCGGCTGGCTCAGAAAGTAGATACATCAACGATTCATAAAAGCGCGGCCCACGCGATGAAGCGTGGGCCGCGCTTTTATGTCAGGTTGCTTTGCGCAACCCAGCCACTCTCTTGCAGGTATTCTTAAATCGCAGCAGATGCCGTTTCTGCACAAAGAAAACAATTAAAATGAATGGACAGAATAAAGAATTTCAAATCTCAAAGTCAGAATCCGAAAAAATTCTAATTCTTCTATCCTGTCAATCATGTTTCATTCGCTTGTGTTTTGATTTAAATCAATCGTTAAGACTCTCGATAATACTTGCCGCATGTAGGCCAGAACGAAGACCTTCTGCGGAGGCTTGATATCGCTCGCCCATTGTTGCTCATCGAACATTTTATTGATGTCTAAATCAAAAAAGCCCTCGCGCATCTGAAGCGCACGCGCCGGAGGCGAGACGCTGCGCCAACGAAGCGTTCGGCTTCGATAATCGAGCGCGAGCACCGTCACGGCGCTGGATTGCCCGTCAGTATTTGCAGCAAGGAGCGCCGGACTTATCGCCCCATAAAGTCTAATGCTGTCGGCGCTCGCTCTCGAAATTTTCGGGGCTTGATAATTGAGCGCGATTGTTTCTATGCCAGCCGACGGAGAAAGTTCGGTCTTCCGAAAATAGAAGGGCGCGTCGGAAGCATCGTCCTTCCCTGTAAACATCAGACGCGCGCCTTCTTGCGCAGGGACTTCGACAATCTGTATGAGCGAAACCATTTCGTCGAGCCAGAGAAAGATGCTATAGACGGCTCGTTGCGGCGGCAAATTGAGATGCGCGCGTAAATCAAGGTTGAAATAGAATTCCGCCGAAAGTGTTTGCGCAACGTCCTTGCGCGGCGCGCGCGGATTGAGATTCATCACCAGAGGTAGCGCGAGCACGTCGCCCGCGCTTTCGGCTGCACGATGAAAGACGCGCCCCGTCTGTCTCTCGATGGCGACGACGTGTGTGGCGCTGTGCAAGCGTCCGCCGTAAACGTTTGCGGGTTGAGCGGGCACACGCCCCTTTGCAAACAGCGCGACGGTCGCGTCTCCCCGTTCGTTGCGTGCAAATTTTGCTACGAAGTCTAAACCGAAACTACCTTCTGGAAGTTGCGGTGACAGAGACCGTTTGTTAAAAGTCGGCTCTGAAGAGATGTTTGCTATTTCGTTCTGTGACATCTGTCTAACCTCAGTATGGATCGGTACCGCGAACGGGCAGCGAGGCGAGGTTTCGCCCGCGAGCGGAGACAACGCAATTAGGACAGAAAGCAACAGAGGGACTGTTATTGGGATCATTGCTCCACATATTGTCTGAAAACATGATGCACCCGTGCGTATTGTGCGTACAATGCGGGCCGAGTCGCGTATCGTTGGGAAAGAGCGGATGCAAAACGTAATTACCATTCGTGTTTCCGTCGGGCAAAGTTGATGCGGCCAGCCCCATTGCATGACCCGCCTCGTGCAGGATTGTATTGAGCACAGAGTTGCTCAGATTAGTCGTTCGGTTTGAAGGGCTGGCAGCGCCGAATGTGCGCTCTCTCCAACGTATGGCGACGAAAGTAGAAACTCCGGTCTGAAGGCCTGAGAGACCATTAAAACTCCAGAAGGTCAGCTCAATCGTGATTGAATCGTTGAGACGGATTCCGCTCCGCCCGTAGCGCACTCCCGGCACGCTGGTAGGCACAGGCCAGCCCCCGGTGTCTTGTATGAAATCCGGATTAAGCGTAATCACGTATTTGTCATCGCCCGCCGCT
>CBDUCU010000028.1:0-15353 GCA_965365725.1 uncultured bacterium
CGACCCGGTTCATCAAGACCGAGACGATCATCAAGGCCCCCGCCGAGCGCGTGTCGGTGAGGTGCTTGCGCGCGAAAAGATATTGACCATCGGGCGACCATGCGGGCGTGCTCATCTGCCGCGTTGACTCTTTCGTAATCTGCCGTCGGTTACGCCCGTCCGCATCCATTACCCAGATGTTTTCCACGCCGTCGCGGTCTGACGCAAATGCAATGAGCTTGCCGTCAGGGCTGTAGCGCGGCTGGACTTCGTAGGAGATGCCGCCTGAGATCAGTTCGGCGCGCCCGCCCTCAAACGGCATGCGATAGATATCGCCCAGAAGATCGAAGACCAGAGTGCGCCCGTCGGGCGAAACGTCGACGCTCATCCAAGTGCCTTCGTCCGTGTCAAACTCGATCATCCGTGTCGGGCCGTTATCGCCCTCGACGTTCCAGGGCTCGGTCTTCGCCTCTTGCGGCGCTTGCTTTTGTGAGTCCTGCACGGGGCCGGGTTTGTTGGCAGGCTCTTGTGCAGACAGATGGATGCTGCTGATTGAGAATGCGGCGACAAGTAAACAGGATGTTATTTTTCGGAGCACGACGTTCACCTCGGTTGATGAGAATTGTTAGTTTTGGTGACGACCAGAACGGTTGTGGAGATAGAACGCGGATAAGACGAATTCGACGGATTGAACCCAGATCACTATCCGTGCACATCGGTCGAATTCGTCTTATCTGCATTTACTTTCTTCTCCGCATGATGATCCTCGACGCTATAAGCCGGGCCGCACACGAGCAGAATCGTCATCGGCTCGCCGCCTGTATTTTCGAGCGTGTGCACGAACCCGCGCGGGATAAAGATGCAATCGCCCGCACTGACCTCGCGCGTCTGTGTCCCGACCGTCATGCGACCCGCGCCCTTGAGCACGTAATAAATTTCTTCCGTTCGCAAATGATGGTGTCTCGTCACGGAACGACCGGCGGGCAGAGTCTCTTCGGCAAGGCTGCACAGCTCGATGGCAGACGTTGTGCGGTCGATGAGCGGTCGAATCTCAGAGCCATGCGGCGTATTGATGACGGCGGCCCGGTCGCGGTTGACGACGATCATTGACGAATTTTTCAGTTGTTACTTTGAGTGATTTTGGATGCGCCTGGCACGACTCGAACGTGCGGCCCCCTGCTCCGGAGGCAGGTGCTCTATCCACTGAGCTACAGGCGCGCGCGTCGATTCTCGCATAACAATCTTCGATGCGCAAAATTGGCTTACATTGTTCTGCGCACAGGCAAGCTGGCACTGTATTTGCCCTGAACAGTCAAACAGGGCTGCCGTGCGTTCGAGAAGCATGCAAAGGCTCTGGCAGATCAAGAGAGAATAGAACAAGGAGCAACACGAAATGGACTTTTTTGAAATACTGACACAGGATCACCAGAAGGTCTCTGACCTTTTCCAACAGATTCAAACATCACAGGACGAGACGGCGCGCAAGCGCCTCATCACACAGGTTAAAAAAGAGCTTGACCTGCATGCACACATCGAAGAGACGATTCTCTATCCAGCTCTCAAAGAGGCCGACGAGACGCGCGAGATTACGGGCGAAGCATACGTTGAACACAGCGAGGTCAAACAAATTCTCGCCAAGTTAGAACAGACTTCCCCAACCGAAGCACGCTTTAACCAGCTCTTTACGGAGCTGCGCACAAACGTCGAGCATCACGTCAAAGAAGAAGAGGGCGAGATGTTCCCGAAGGCGCGCAAGGTTCTCGGCCAAGAAAAGATAGAGCAGATCACAGCGCAAATCGCCGCCGCCAAACAACAGAACACCAACACTGCAACGGCCAGCTAAAAATCGTCTTATCGGTTTATTTCGTCAATCGTGAATAGAGATCGAATCTATTCACGATTGACGATTTTTAATTGGCGGCTTTTTACACCTTCGCGTTTGGCAAACACTCCGGGTCAACCTATCATCAAAATTTCACTCTCCTGTGCAGCAACTATTTTGGTCGGAGGATTCATGCGCAGACTCAAATTGTCGAGCCTCTTTCTCGCCCTCTTGATGCTCGTCTTGCCGCTGCCCGCAGCTCTCTCGCAAAAGGCAGAACCCGCACACGCTGCAAAGCGCTCACCGCTTACGCTTTCCAGGTCAACGCTCGAAGCCGCCAAACAGATCAACGCCGAACAGCTCAAGAAGGATTTGTATTGGGTCGCGGACGACGCGCGCGCGGGACGCGACACGCCATCCGCCGGACTCGACGAGACCGCCAAATTTATCGCCGACCGTCTTGCTAAAACCAAAGTCAAACCGGCGGGCGACGACGGCACATACTTTCAAAAGATTGAGCTGCGCAGCCAGCAGGCCGACTTTGAAAAATCGCGCGCCGAAGTTAACGGTCGTGCGTTTAAGCTCGGCTCTGATTTTGTGCTCGGTTCGATGACGAGCGGAGAGATTGCGCCTTCTCCGCTTGTCTATGTCGGTCACGGCTGGATCATCCGTTCCAAAAACATCAACGCTTACGAAGGTCTCGATGTTAAAGACAAGATCATGGTTGTGGCGGGCGGAGGCAGCGCGCCGCCGCCGGGCATCACGGCTGAATACATCGCCGGTCAACCGACAAGCGATTGGGAAAACGCATTTAGTTATGCGGAGAAGATGGGCGCACGCGCGGTCGTTTGGGTTCCGCAACGCTTTGAAAGATTCTGGCACTTTGGACGACGCTCTTTAAGCCGTCCTGCGTTTCACGTCGCGCGATTCGCCGACGAAGAACACAAAGAGAATGCGTCGATTCGCAGCACAATTCCCGTCATCATTCCTTCCACCGGAATGCTCAACGCACTTTTTGACGGCGAGAAAGTTTCTGGCGCTGAAATCCTGCGCGCCGCCGTCTCAAATGCGCCGCTACAGGGATTTGTGCCTGCGCTGGCTAAGCACGCGAGCCTTAGCGTCTCGGTCAAGGTTGAGACGGCCTGGACGCAAAACATCGTCGGCATACTCGAAGGCGCAGACGATAAATTAAAAGATGAATACGTCGCCGTCGGTGCACATTACGATCACGTCGGCTCAGACCGCCCCGACCGAAGCGGCGACCGCATCTACAACGGCGCGGACGACGACGGCTCGGGCACGGTTGCAGTGCTTTCGTTGGCCGAAGCATTTTCGCGCGGCAACCGTCCACGTCGCTCGATCCTCTTTGTGTGGCACGCGGCTGAGGAGAAAGGATTGTGGGGTTCAGAGTATTTTACGCGGTATCCGACCGTGCCCATCAAACAGATAGTCGCGCAGCTCAACATCGACATGATCGGCAGAAGCCGACAGCCGGGCGACACAAACGCGTCTAATCGTTGGCTGACCGGCCCGCATGAGATTTACGTCATCGGCTCGAAGATGATGAGCACGGAGCTGGGCGAGATGAGCGAAGCCGTCAACCGTTCCTATCTCAATCTCAAGTACAACTATCGACACGACGAGCCGGACGACCCCGAACAACTCTTTTACAGAAGCGATCATTACAACTACGCTCTGCAGGGCATCCCAGTCATCTTCTATTTCGACGGCATCCACGAAGATTATCATCAGCCTTCGGATACGCCCGACAAGATCGACTATCAGAAGATAGAGAAAGTGGCGCGCACAATCTTTGTTCTCGCTTCAGAGATTGCCAATACACAGCGCCGCCCCTCGGTCGATAAGCCGCTCTCATCCGAGCGCCGAGAGCATTAGACTAAACGAGCATCAATGCTTGGGAGCGTTGATTTAACGCGCCATACTCCCTGCAAATTGAGTTACCAGGCTTAGCTCACGGCTGCGCGACTCGTAGCCCGGCGCTTGCTGTGGCGGATTAGTCTCGTAGTAATCCACAAGCCTTTGCAGATAAATGCGGAGCGGCGTGTACTCGATGCCGAGTTCGTGTTTGCTCCGCTCGTTTGCAAGCTCAGACATCCAGCGACCACTAAAGGGAGCGCAAGAGGGGAGAAGCCGCTCTGCTTCCAGCACGCTTCTCGGCACGCGAACAATTTTGTGTTCCAAACCAAGCAGCGACGCGAGCATCCGCAAGAAATCTTCAAGCGAAACGGTCTCTTCCTGCGAGATGTTGTAGGCTCGCCCGCATCCGTCTTTGGAGTTGAGAACCCGTTTGACGGCACAGACTACGTCGCCGCCATAGACGTGTCGGAGCGGCGAGCGCGCATCTTCGGGAACGACAAGCGCGCCGCCGTCTTTGAGTCTGAGGATGTAGTTGTAGAGACGTTGATAATGGTCGCGCTCGCTGTTGACCATCGGCAGACGCAAAGAGGTGAAAGGAAAGCGGCGCGTCTCGTACGCATCTGTCAAAACGTCTTCTGCCTCTCTCTTACCTATGCCGTAGAGCCAATCGGCGTGATCCGGCCCCGTTGCTTCAGGCTCAGGCATAAGCGGCCCGGTGTAATCATCTTCGGCAAACGGGCGTGTGAGACCGACGCGCACGAGATAGACCTGTCCGGTGCTGATAAAAAAGTAACGACCAACGCTTCCGTCAAACAGCTCAACAACGGTCTTTGCATCCGCGCCGTTGTAGAGCGTCAGATCGACGACCGCGTCGAACGTGCGACGGGTCAGCGCCGCTCTCAACTGCGATGCATCGCTTCGGTCGGCACGCAGACGCTCGACCTCTGCGGGCAAATCATCTGGCGTAAGACCGCGATTGAGAACCGAAACCGTCAAGCCTTCTTCGAGCAATTCGCGGACAAGCTGCGGGCCGAGATTACGCGTCCCGCCGATAATGAGTGTTCGCACAATTCACCTCGCAGGCGTTCAGATATGGCAGACGATTATATCGAACTACTCACTTTAGCAACCTCTCCGTTGAAAACTTGCGACACTAAAGCTGTAGAAAATCTATAGACTCAAGCAATTTACGTTTCAGCTTCGGGGGTTTTAACAAAATGAAAGTTCTCGTTACGGGCGGCACGGGCGTTATCGGCGAAGGATTGATACCTGCTCTTCTGCGTGCGGGGCACGAGGTTCGATTGCTGACGCGCGGCGCTGAAAAGGACGCGCGCGAGTGGCCGGGCGGTGTCGAGCCTTTTGCCGCAGATGTCTCTGAGCAAAAGAGTCTGGAAGGCGCAGCCGAAGGATGCGGTGCGGTCGTCCACATCACTGGCATCGTCAAAGAGTCGCCGCCCAGGACGACTTTCGAGCGCGTCAACGTCGGCGGGACAAAGAACATTTTGAAAGAAGCAAAGCGCGCGGCAGTCAAACGCTTTATCTTCGTCTCTTCGCTCGGAGCCGACAGGGGAGAGTCTGAGTATCATCGCTCAAAGCTGCGCGCCGAAGAGTTTGTCCGCAAGTCGCGTCTTGACTGGGTCATCATCCGACCCGGCAACGTCTATGGGCCGGGCGACGAGATACTCTCGACTTTGCTCAAGATGATTCGCGCGCTCCCCGCCGTGCCGCAGGTCGGCGCAGGCGACCAGAGATTTCAACCCATCTGGCACGAAGACCTCGGTCAGGCAATCGCGCTCGCCGTTGCGGACGCAAAACTCTCTCAAGAGACTTTAGAGGTTGCAGGCGACGAGCTGACGACGACGCGCGATGTGATCGAACGCTTGGGACGCATCACCGACCGCGCGCCCGTCACCGTTCCCGTCCCGGAGTTTCTCGCCTCGCTCGGCGTGCGCGCCATCGAAGCCCTCTCGCTCGACCGCATTCTCTCCGACGCGCTCAACATCGACTTCTCTCTCAATGAATCGAAGCTGACGATGCTGCTCGAAGAGAATTTTATCCGCGAAGATTCCCGCAACGCCCTGACCGAAATCTTTCGCATCAAGCCGACGCGTCTGGAAGAGGGTTTGCGGCTGCTTGCCGATTCGATTCCCGAACAGCTTCCATCCGAAGGCTTCGGGCCGCTCAGGCGCAAACGCTTCTGGGCAGACATTCATCACAGCCGTTATCTTGCGCCCGACCTGCTCGCGCTCTTTCGCGACCGCGTTACCGACGTGATGCCAATCGAGTTTAGCGCCGAGCCGGGCGCGCCGCGCGAGATCAAAAAGGATGCGACGCTGACGGCCTCGCTGCCCCTGCGCGGTCACATTCAGATGAAGGTTGCTGAGGCTGACGATTCCCGCATCACGTTTGTCACGGTCGAAGGCCACCCGCTCGCAGGCGTAGTTCAATTCTCAACCGAGACGCGCACCGGAAAAGTTCGTTTCACGGTCGAGGTGCACGCGCGCGCGGCCAATGCGATTGACTATATCTCGATGAGCACCATCGGCTCGGTCTTACAGGATCAGAACTGGCAACAGGTGGTCGAGCGCATGGTCGAGCTAAGCGGCGGGTCTGCGCCCGAAGGCGTGCAGACCGAATCCAGAACGCTCAACGAAGAGGAGGCCGAAGCGGTTGAGAAACGCATCGAGAGCCTCGTCGTCAAGCGCAAGCGCGCGCGGAAGATGGGCGGTGCGGAAACCACGCGCGGCGGCGGAAAGACAGAATCAAAGAAGAGTTTGAAATCTTCGGCGACAAAGACTGTGCGCTCTACGCAGAGTGCGAAGCAGAGCCGCGCGCCGCAGCAAGCGCCGAAGAATCAATCCGCACAGACGGCGAAGAAATCAAAAAAAAGAGACGATGACGGCGGTGCTATTACAAACGCCGCCGGTGCAATCGCCTCCGTCACGCTCAACGCCGTCCGTGCCGTTACAAAAGCTGCGGAAGAGGTGACAAGACCATCGAAGAAACGTGTCAACAGAAAGAAGCGTTGATCTAGAAGTCAGATGAACGCGGATAGAACGGATTTTATCCAAGCTGATTCGTCCTATCCGCGTTCAAAAATTCCCTTGTCGGGAACAAGCATCGCTCTTATCTATCAATGCGGAACAATTTCCGAAGCGCCGAGCGTGCCGCCAGGTGTCCGCACATGCCGTGCACGCCGCCGCCCGGCGGGGTCGAACTGGAACAGATGTAGAGTCGCTCGTTTGGCGTTGAATACGGGTCGTAGCGCGCGACGGGCCGCGCCATAAACTGTCGCAGATTGTTTGCGCCGCCGCCGATGTCGCCGCCGATCATGTTCGGGTTGTGTTGTTGAAGCTGGCGCGAATTGATCGTGTGGCGCTCCAAAATCAGGTCGCGGAAGCCGGGCGCAAACCGCTCGATTTGATTTTCAATCTGCTCGGTCATGTCCACATCCGAATTGTGTGGAACGTGACAGTAGGCCCAGCCCGTGTGTCGGCCTTCGGGCGCGCGCGACTCGTCAAAAAGGCTCTGCTGCGCAAACAAAACGAAGGGTTTTTCCGGGTGACGACCCTCCCACATCTCGCGCTCGCCGCGCGCAATCTCTTCCATCGTCCCGCCGCAATGAACCGTCGCCGCCTGCGAGCATTGCTTTGCCTTCCAGGGCACGGGGCCGCTCAACGCCCAATCGATCTTGAACACGCCCGGGCCGTAGTGAAAACGCGAAAGGCTTCTGCGATAACGCGCGGGCAAATCTTCTCCTGCAATCTCGACGACCTGTCGCGGCGTGAGATCAAAAAGAACGGCGCGCGAGCGCGGAAGCTCTTTCAAAGATTTGACCATCAGGCCCGTCTGAATCTCGCCGCCCAAGCTTTTCAGATGCGCGGCCAGAGCCTCGACGATTTTGATCGAGCCGCCGCGCACGCAGGGCCAGCCGATGGCGTGAGCCGAAATCGCAAGAACAAAACCGAATGAAGCCGTCCCGAATTTTTCGAGCGGCAGAACCGAATGAGCCGCACAGCCCGCAAAGATTGCCTTGGCGTGCGCGCCAGTAAATTTTGCGTTGACAAGACCCACACACGAGCGCAGAGCTTTGAGACCGAAGCGCGCCATCAAAAACGGATGACGCGGGATGCGTATTGGCCGCAAGACCTCTTCAAAAAAATCATCCGCTCGCTCGACAAACGGACGCATCAGGCGGACGTAAGCATCCCCGTCAGCGCCAAGCGTCGCGGCTGTCGCTTCGAGTGATTTGTACATCAGCGCGGCCGTCCCGTCGTCAAACGGATGCGCGAGCGCCGCAGGCGGCTCGACCCATTCAACGCCGAGCTTTTCAATCTCCAACGATTTGAAGAAAGGCGAAACGACCCCGACCGGATGAATGGCCGAGCACACATCGTGCAAGTATCCGGGAAGCGTCAACTCCTGCGTGCGAGCACCGCCGCCGATTGTCTCTTTGCCTTCGACGACGCAGACATGCAGGCCCGCGCGCTGGAGTTCAATCGCTGCGCTCAAACCGTTCGGCCCTGAGCCGACGATAATTGCATCGTAAGAATCCTTTTGCATTTGCCAGTGATGACCCTTTCAACGGTTTAGCGATGAAGCTTGAGACGCAACATATCTCAATTCAAATCTTCGCGCGATATGCCTTCAATCTCAAGAATAAAGTCCGCCCCGAAAGCCTTCGAAGGTGTTTGAAAACCCGGCTCGATGCTGCCTTCGACAACGCGCTCGACCGCAGCGAGCGCAGTTAAAGCCGTCAGCGTGTAGCCTTCCGGCCCGCGCAAGATTGAGATTTTTTTGTTGCCTTCTGCGTCCGTCGCTTCGCCCCAGACAAAACTTTTTCCGCGCGCACGCTCCTCGTCGCTCGGCCCTGCGGGCTGCGCCTTGATTCTACCCTTCAAAAAATTCTGGACGATGTTTGTCTTCAAAAGACTCTTGAAAGGCCGGCTCGCAAACATCAACACGCGCGCCGCCGCAGGAAGCGCGGCGTAGACTTCTATGTTGGGAATCCCCGTGCTGTGAAATGCGGTCGAAACATCGCCCCAGGGAATCGTCGTGCATTTAACGGCCCCGCGTCCGAAATCGATCATGCGCGTCCGCCATGCAGAAGGGACGGGCGTGAGCCGACCGTCGCGACGCACAAGCCCGCCCCGGTCGATATTCTCGACCATCGTCGTCGCCGTACCGTGCGAGATGCGCCCAACGCCTTTGATGGCGAGCGCGAGATGCGCAGCCGTCGGCAGACGGCGTTTAAGGTGCGCGGCCAGACAGTCGGACGGAACAACGTCAAAGCCAACGCCGGGCAGTAGCACAACTCGCGCCGCGTGCGCTTCGCGGTCGCGCGCGGCGAGCGATTCAAATACCGCAACCTCGCCCGTGATGTCGAGATAGTGCGCGCCTGTGCGCAAACAGGCATCGGCCATCGCGCGCGACGTGTGCGAAAACGGCCCGGCGCAATGGAGCACTGCGGCGACATTTTTGAGCGCCTCGTCAAGCGCCGCCGAATCTTTGAGATCAAAGACTCGGTGTTCGAGTCCTAATTCACCGGCCAGCTTTGCGACGCTTTCGGCGCTGCGTCCGGCGAGGATGGGGCGCAAGTTTCTCTGCTTCGCAAGACGCGAGATGAGACGACCCGTATAGCCGTTTGCGCCGTAGATAAGAAAGTTTGTCCTCATCTCTCAGAAAATCTTTTAGTGAACATATTGCGCCGCAGAATTTCACGACAGAGACACCGCAAACACCATCAGGACATGCTCTGGTCTCACGGGTCTCTGTGGCGACACATCTTTCTCAAGCGCTTATCTTCGGCTTGCGCGTGCGGCAAGCGGATAGCTCGGCTCGATGTCAACGGGAACATTCTTGAGTTGTTCGAGCGCGCGCTGCATCGGGGGTTTGACTATCGCGTAGCGTTCAAGAATCGCTTTGGCTTTTTCGTAAGAGCCTTCGGCCTGAATCGTCAAAAGCTCGCCCGTCAATTTCCGCACGGCATCTTTAATGCGCGAAGGCACGATGCTAAAAGTCTGCGTGCGCTCGTCGTAGGAGATTGCTCCTTCGTCCGTCAGATAGTTGAATTGAAGCGCCACGCCGCGCCCATGCGCTCCCTTGATGCCGAAGCGGACGGAGCGAAACATGCTCGCCAGAAAAGTTGTATAGACCGTTTGCTCAAGCCTCTTGTCAATCACGCCTTTATCCATCAAATACTGTAAGGCCCACAGACCCGTGATGTCGGCCTTTGCCTCTTCGATGGCCGAATAGGTGTCTTTGAGCTGCCGGCGGACGGTCGTCTCTTCGTTGCCGACGCGGATCGTCTGCGGGCCGAGACCGTGCATCAGTTCGTGCGTGAGGATGTGCGTAAAGAACGCGTCGAAAGAGACATTGCGCTGCTCGTTTCTGCGAAGTACGACGCGCGAGATGGGCGTGAGAATTTTTGCGAACTTCGCCTCCTGCACATTTTTGAGCATGACGCGCTTCGACCCCTTCTCGTTGACGACGCGCTCGTCGTTCGGCAGATTGAAGGCCGCCGTCTGCACGCCGGAATTGCCCTCGCCCGACGAGAAGACGACGTTGACGACGCGGATGGGCGAGGCCGCACCTAGTTTCGGGTTGCGATAGCGCGGCTCGACGGGAAGATTGTTTTCGAGTTCCTGAAGGTAGCCGCTAAAGCGCGCGAGCTTTTGCGTCTCCGCCTCGTCGCGCAGCGTGACATAAGCTTCAAATGCAGCCTTGTAGCCGAAGAGACCGTCGGAGTAGGTTTCGTAAGGGCCGATGGTCAAATCAATCGGCGCGTCCAAATCCATCCACGCCACATCAGATTCGTAATAGTCGTTTGAGAGAAAGGCATCAGCGCGTTTTTCGAGATACGACTTAAGCGTTCGGTTGGTCGTCAAGGCGGCGGCTTCGCGCAAGAGGCGTGCGGCAGGCGCGAGAAATTCTCGATACTCTTCGCTGTAAGCGACGGCCTTCAATTTTTTATTCGCGTCGCGGCGAATGGCGTAGAAAAATCCTGTCGCCTTTTGCTTGTCTGTTTCGGAAAGCGTCTCGACCCACGCGTTAAACTCTTCTTTCGTCATGTCGTCCGGATAATGCGCGGCCTGCGGCGGTTTTTCGTGCGGCACGCCTTCGAGAAAAGCGATGTTTTCATCAAGCTGCGACCAGGGGCCGTCGTTGAGATTGAAATAATGTAGGCGCGCGCGGCCCAGAGCCGTGCGGTCGGCCTCAAGTTGTCGTTTGAGCGCGACGTTTCCGCTCCAGACCTGTCGCAAGAAAAGCGGGTCGAACAGACGCGCCGCTTCGATAATCTTTTCGAGCGCGCGGCGGTCGTTACGTGAAAGACGCGACGCGTCGGCAGCGACGACGGTTGGTGAGAAGCGACGTATCTTTGCGTTGAGGTCGGCTAATTCAGACTGTCTTCTTCTGCCGCCAGTTTGCGAGATGGCGACCGAGGGCGAGGCGATGGAAAAGATCAACAACAAGATGCAGAACTTTGCGCAACTTCTCATCAGTAACAGTTCCCTTCTCAAGTTTCTTTGACGATGTAAGTAACATGAATGCGGTCTTGAGCGAAAGCAGGCATTGACGAGCAGTTTCAATGTTGAATCTTCAAGTAACAGATGTCTCTGTGGTGAAAATCAACGTTCGCACCGCTCAAGATTTTATTGAAACAGAAACATCCGCTCCGTCGCGTCGCTTTTCGAGCGGTTCGCGTTATACTTTCCGAGCAACTCCCACAGAACAAAATTTTATCCCGGAGCTTACAGATGAAAAAGATCATTTCACTCACATTGATCGCATCGTTCCTTTTCTCGGTTTTGCCCGCGACGCGCGCCGATGAAGGGATGTGGACGTTTGACAACCCGCCGCTCAAACAATGGAAGGAGCGTTACAACTTCGAGCCGGGCAAAGAGTGGCTCGAACGCCTCCGTCTCTCATCCGTGCGGCTCGCCGATGTGGGCACGACGACAGGCGGCGCAAGCGGCGCGTTCGTCTCTCCGGACGGATTAGTGATGACCAATCAACACGTCGGCTCGGGACAGATCGGCAAGCTCTCGACCAAAGAGCGCGACATCACGCGCGACGGTTTTTATGCGCGAACGCACGGCGAAGAGTTGAAGTGCCCGGATTTTGAGGTTTCGGTGCTCGTCTCTTTCGAGGACGTGACGCGCCGCGTACAGGGCGCGGTCAAACAGGGTGCAAATCCGGCTGTGGCCGCCGAACAACGCAAGAGCGAGATTGCCGCCGTCGAGCGCGAATCGGATGCAAAGACCGGACTTCGCTCGCAGGTCGTGACGCTTTATAGCGGCGGCGAGTACTGGCTTTATCGATTCAAAAAATATCAGGACGTGCGACTTGTCTTTGCGCCTGAAGAACAGATTGCATTCTTCGGAGGCGACTATGACAACTTTACTTTTCCGCGTTACAACCTCGACGTGACCTTCTTCCGCGTCTATGAAAACGGTCAGCCCTTAAAGACCGAAAATTATCTTAAGTGGTCGAAGACGGGAGCAATGGAAAATGATTTTGTCGTCGTTTCGGGCTTTCCCGGCTCGACCAACCGTCTGCTCACGACGGCGCAGCTCAAGTATCAACGCGACGTTGGCAATCCATTGCAGATGGAGGTCTGGCGCGTCAGGCGCGACGCGCTTACGCGTTATGCGTCGCTCGGTGCAGAACAGGCGCGCCGCGCACAGAGCGCACGCCGCTCGCTGGACAATTCGATGAAGCGTCTGACTGGACAGATTGAAGGGCTGGGTGTGGCCAGCAGCTTTGCGCGCAAAGAAGCCGAAGAACGCGAACTGCTCGATGCGATTGCCAAACGAGCCGAATGGCAAAGTGAATTTGCACCAGCGTGGCGACAGGTGGCCGATGCTTACTCAGGGCTGCCCGCGATGGCCAAGCGCATCGCTTATACCAACGTTGTGCCCTCGCGGCTGGCGACCATCGCTTCGCAGATCGTTCGTTATGCGGAACAGATTGCGAAGCCAAACGATCAGAGGACGGATGAATTCCGCGACAACCGTCTCGATGCTCTGCGTCTCAACCTGTTGTCGCCCGCGCCCGTCTATGTGGAGATGGAAGAATTTCTTCTCGCCGCGTGGCTCGAAGACGCACGTAAAGCCCTTGGCGAGACAGACCCTTTTATCCGCGCGGCTCTCGACGGGCAGAGTCCATCGGAAGTTGCAAAGCGCGTCATACAAGGAACAAAGCTGACGGACGTAAGCGCGCGCAAAGCCTTGCTCGACGGCGGTGCCGATACGATCAACCGCTCGGACGATCCGCTCATCGCGTTTGCGCGACGAATCGAGCCTGTCATACGCGAAGTCAACGCCTGGAACGAGTCGAAGATTCGCAGCGTCGAAACAGACGCGGGACAGAGAATCGCGCAGGCGCGTTTTGCCGTCTATGGCAAGACGGTCTATCCGGATGCGACCTCGACGCTTCGCATCGGCTACGGCACGGTCAGGGGTTATGAAGAGGACACGACGCTTGTGCCTTTTAAGACCACCTTTCACGGTCTTTACGAGCGCGCCGCCGCTTTTGACGGCAAGCACCCTTTTGACCTGCCCGCGCGCTGGCGCGAAGGCCGCTCAAAGCTTGAGCTTTCCACGCCCTTCAACTTTGTCTATACGGGCGACACCATCGGCGGCAATTCCGGCAGCCCGCTTGTCAACCGCGATGCCGAAATCGTCGGCCTCAACTTTGACAGCAACATACAGAAGCTGCCCAATCGTTACTGGTACGTCGATGAAAAGGAAGGCGGGCGCGCCATCGCCGTCCACAGCGCCGCAATCATCGAGGCATTGAGAAAGATGTACGACGCTGGCAAATTGGCCGATGAATTGATAGGACGTTAAGTGCTAACGCTTCGCGGGGAGCGTGCGCTTGCTTGCTCGCCCGGCGGATGTAGTGGGAAAACAGATACGCCTTCTTTCATGGTTGAAAGAAGGCGTATCTGTTTATTCCCGCTTGCGCACTCATGCGAGCAAACGTCACCGCGTTTTCCGCATTAGCCTCTGAGAATCGGCACGACTTCGGTTTGGATCGGCTGGCCTGTGACGATCACTTCGCCTTCGCCGAGATAAACGTCGATTTCAGAGCGCACGCCAAAGAGTCCTTCCTGATAGATGCCCGGCTCGATTGAGAAACAGGTGCGCGGAATCAGACGACGCTTATCAGGTGTCTCAAGGTTATCGATGTTTGCGCCGTTGCCATGCACCTCTTCGCCGATTGAATGTCCTGTGCGCGTGACGAACTGATCGCCAAAGCCTGCGCGCTCGATTACGCCGCGCGAAACGTCGTCAACCGCACCGCCCCAAACGGATTCGCCCGCCGCGATCTTCTCTTTCAAAAACGCAACGGCAGAATCTCTCGCCTCGCGCACAATCTGAAAAATGCGATTGTGTTCTTCGGGCACGGTTTCGCCGACGTAGCCCGTCCAGGTTTGATCGGCATAGACAGCGCTCGGCTGTTTTAGCTTCGCCCACACGTCGAGAAGCACAAAATCACCCTGCTTGATCGGCGAATGGACAAGCTCGCTCGGGCCGTAGTGCGGGCTGGCGGAGTTGGCGTTGACGGCGACAATCGGCGGCGCGCCGTCGCTCGTCATGTTCTCCTCTTCAAAGCGGCGCATGATGAACTGTTGAATGTCGTATTCGGTCGTTGGCTCGACGGCTTTGATACGACGACCAATCTCGGCAAAGGCTTCGAGGATGATGTTGTGAATGTTGTCTGCCGCCCGGTCGTGCATCTGTTTCTGTTCGGCAGTCCAGACGGCCTCAAAGACCTGCACAAGCTCCGCGCTCGTCACAGGCTCGACGTTCATCGAACGCACAAGGTCGATTGTTCCGCCGTCAACACGCGAGACGTAAGGCACGTCGTTGTTTGGCGAATACTGCATCGCAATCTTTTTTCGCGCGCCGCCCTGTTCAGTCGCATTCAGAGCTTCACGCAAAAATTCGTGCTGCTGCTGCCAACGCAGATAGACCTGCCTGCGGCCCGGCAAAAGGTCTAGTTTCTCAGGCTCGATGCGGTGGACGATCTTAACGGGGTCGCCTTCCGCCGGAATAAAGTAGAACCAGCGACGCGAGGCAAACTTGTTTTGATCGAGCAGGAGTATGCGATACGCCAAAGGGTCGCTGCGACGGAAATCGTAAAAGAGCCAACCGTCAAGCCCCAGCTCTTTGAGAGCTTTCTGTATCTCGGCCACGCGCCTTGAATGTGTGCTTTCCATATCGATGCCCTTTCTTAGAGTGATGAGTAATGAGTGGTGAGTGATGAGTAAAGACAGATTGCTTTAACTCATCACTCACCACTCATTACTCATCACTCATTACTTAAACTCATAAATTTTCAAGAACGAAGTCTAGCATCTTCTGTCGCATCTGTTTGAGGAGGAGCGGATCGACAACGCCGTGTCGCTGCTTCGGGTAGATCATCATGTCAAACTGCTTACCGGCCTTTTGTAGTTCGTAGGCAAGTTGAATTGTGTTGGAGAGATGAACGTTGTCGTCAATCGCGCCGTGCAGCAGAAGAAGTTTTCCCGAAAGGTTTCTGGCGGCAAGAAGCACGCTGCTTGTGCGATAGCCTTCGGGGTTCTGTTGCGGCGTGAGCATAAAACGCTCCGTTTAGATCGAATCGTAGTTGGCCCAATCGGTGACCGAGCCTCCGGCGATTCCGA
>CBDUCU010000029.1:0-15135 GCA_965365725.1 uncultured bacterium
TGATTATGAGCCGTTTGCTCTTCAAAATTATAGATATCTTCTGGATGGAGAGGATTGGTTTGGTTGTGGCTGTAGATGCGAAATCCGCAGATGTTTGGCTGCGCGCCGGCGACCTTCTTGAACTTCGTCGCCCGGATGGCACCCGGCTCGAAACAGAAGTGGCCGCCATCCCTCACGTACGCCCTCATGATCCTGACCAACCCTTCTCTTTCTCGCTGCCTGTAGGCGTGCAAAAGGGGGATATACCGATAGGGACAGAGGTATGGGGCCGCAAGTAGGAGCGGCTTAACAACTCATTCAACCGGAGCGCAAACAGCACGGCTTTCATCCGCAGGACTCGGATGCTTGATATGTTAAATGTGCGCCCGCTGAATTCCGGCGGTATGCCGCATGTGTGCTGTATAGATTATTAGCATGACCAGAAAGGCGACTGACAATGCCGCACTTCATCATCGACTGTTCAGAAAATATCATTCGGCAGAAATCGCCCGACGAAATAATGCAGGCAGTGTATGATGTGGCCGAAGCGGCGGGGCTGTTTGCGGCCAACGACATTAAAGTTCGACTTCGTCCTTACCAGTATTTTAAGTTGGGCACAGGCAAAAAAGATTTCATTCACATTTTCGGGAATATCATGGAAGGCAGGAGCGCCGAACAAAGAGCCAACCTTTCAAAGAAGATCATTGAGCGGCTGAACGAGATGTTTCCCGACATTTCAATTCTCTCAATCAACATACGTGAATTTGAGAAGGCGACATACAACAACAAAGCCTCGATTCATCCACTTAACACAGCAAATGACAGACGCTTTGATATTAAGAACTAGGTCGGTAGCGTGCGGCGGCGTGATATATCTGACGGGCGGCATCCAACTCATTCAACCGGAGCGTCAATAGCGTTGATTTTATCGTTAGGCTTGGCGCTGTTGGCGGTTCGTCGCGGCGGCTCATCCCCGGCGTTAGATGCCGTCCGCGTTGAGGCGTATGAGTAGTTTAGAGAGATCACGTACCGCTTTGATAAATACAGGATTGTGTTAGCGTTTATACCATCGGTTTTAATCCTCATAACGCAAAGCTCCGATGCCGGCGCGCACAGGTGTGGCACTTACGGGGTAGGCATTTCCACCTCTTCTTGCTCGAGCACGACTTGATACAGGGTGAATACGAGTTGCAGATAGAAGCGCCAAGGCTCAAGGCGTTCAGTCAGAAGATCGAGTTTACCCACTGCCAGAAGCAATCTGATAGACATCAGATTGGATAAACGCCGTGAGCGACTACCGCGCAGACGTTTCAGGCGTGGGCGTCGTCAAGCTGCTAATCTCGTATTGGTAGAGCGGGTTATATTCATGGCCGCATCCAACAAAGGCATGCACTCCACGCCCAATCAGCAGGTCTCTTATCTGTCATGACAATAGGGCACGGGTGATGCCGGGCGTTAGGAATTATCGTTGAAGAGGTCGTTGCCTTTTATAAAGAACAGAGGCATGCTTGAGTGGTAAGCTCTACCGAGGACTGATTTATATTGAGAAACAAGCGTTGCCTTGAGAATCTTATTCGATGTCATTCTCCAGTTTAAATGGTTTTCAAGTTTTGCCAGCTGAGCGCCATGAGGGTGTCGGGCTATTTGCCACACGGAAGTTCAGCGCAGGCGAAAGCATCTACCGCATTGATTACTGGTCACACGAGCAGATGCCGATCCATGTGACGAACCACGCGTGTGAGCCAAATGCGAGCTTTAACACCGAGGGGATGTTGGTCGCCGTGCGGGAGATCGAGGTGGGCGAAGAGATCACCTACGATTATGTGGCGCATCCGCTACCGGCGTCGCCGTGGAACTTTGAGTGTAAATGTGGAGCGGAGAGATGTGTGGGTTGGGTGTCTGTCTAGACAGGTAAGAAGGGTGTTGCGTATTGGCCCGACGCATGCTCAGCAAATTATTCAACCGGAGCGCGCGATAGCGTTGCTTTTATCGCAAGATCTTAGTGGGTTTCATTCGTCTGTTCTATGCTCTTTTTTTTGAAGAGGGGGCGAAGAGGTCGAAGGGGCTTGCGGATTCATGCCGTGAAGCGGCTGAGTTAGATAGTACCTCTAACGTGTCGTTATCCCCGGCGGCTTGGAGTGTTCCACTCTCTGATCGGAAGGGTATGGATACAGCCGAGATGCTGCGATCAAGAACCGTTACAGAGCGGACGACGGAAATTGCTGCGCAGTGAATCCGGGGCGTTGTGTAAATAGAGCAGTCGCGTTAGAGCGGAGGGCGAAACTTAACATGTCGCTCAATAAGGAGAAACTATCTTGAAAGGCAGCTTCACAGCTCGTTTAGCAGTCGGACTCATCGCCTTCTGTCTCTTCGCGGGGTGCATAAGCAAGGTGAGCGCACACCTGATCCGTCTCGATGATTATCAGAGAGACCAGGATGAAAGATTTCAGCAGGATGAGGTGTTCGATAATTTCGCGCAGGCGTTTCGGACACCTGAAAAAGTGAGGCGACTCGTCATCCAGACAGAAGACCCTGAAATGAAACATTTGCCCGCTCGGCTGGGCACCTTGGTCAATCTGGAGGCGTTGGAGCTTTCCTGTCTGGAAAAACTTGAAGACCTGCCGAATGAAATCGGGAAGCTGCGAAAGTTGCAAGAGTTAATTATTGATAACGGCAACGGGTGCCAGATGAATGTCTCGATCCCGCGTTCAATCGGTCAACTGAGAAACCTGAGAGTCCTGACTTTATACGGCGCACTCGACCCGCGTGGGATCACCATCGGGGAACCGACGGGCCGAACCAAAAGCCTGCCGGAGACGCTTGCGAATCTTCAGAAGCTGGAAGAGCTGAACTTAGGCAGAAACGGTCTTCGCTCCGTCCCGCCGCAGATTGGTTCGCTGCGTCAATTAAAAAAATTGGGGCTGGACTATAACGACCTGCGCGAAATCCCGTCCTTCGTCGGTAATTTATCGAACCTCGAAGAACTCTCTTTGCATTCAAACGGAGGTGTCAGGCTACCTCTGTCGCTGGCCAGGGTGAAGGGGCTACGCGTCATGATGGGGAATAATAAGCTCACGCTTAAAGAGCAGAAATTGTTGCGTCGTCGTTTCCCAAACATCGTCTTCTCTTTTGAGAATGCATTTGAAGACGACGCGGCCAACGAAGAGACACCCAAGCCCAAACCGAAAACCCGGCGTGGACGGAGACAATAAGCAGACCTTTTTATTCCCAGTGCCACGCATGTTTCCCACTAGAATTTTCATACGGATGCAAACAAACAGTCGCGCTCGTCTGCTTTGTCTTTAATTATCACAGCCATGACGGCGCGTTAACAAATATTTTCTATGGTAGTTAGATGAATACCAAGTTAGTAATTGATGGTTCCTTACTTTCCGAATGTGAAATGGCAGGCACGAGTCGCGGAGGGGCGCACCGTGTAGCAGAAGAAATCACCAAAAAACTTATTAACACAGGTGAACTGGAAATATCTTTTGCTAATACTGTCTATACCAAACGACATGACGAGTTTTTAAGAAAATACATTTCTGCTCACTATCCTTTATATGCGAGCAAGATCATATCGGGAAAGCCTTTAATCGCTTCATCGATTCCTAAGTGGGGCGGATTATTAGGGCGGCTGGCAAGGAGATTGTCGCTGGAGGTTAAAGTTGCAGAAATAGAAAAATTTGATGTGTTTCATTCTTTTTATCACCCGTTTCCCCAATCCATACAAAACAAGGAAATTAAGAAAAGCATTACCTTGTTAGATATTATCGCCCTCAGAATCAGTGGCTATAGTCCCGCACTCATCGATGTCACCAGAAAGATAATAGATAGCATTGTGCCTAATTTTGCCATTTCGATATCGGAATTTTCCAAGCAAGATTTGATCGATTATGACCGTCGGATTCGCCCTGAGCGAGTCTTCGTTGCGCCTCTGGCCGCTTCTCAAGAGAAGTTTTTTCAAAACAGGGATAGCGGAGCTTGGCAAGCCATAAAAAATAAATACAAACTGCCGGACACTTATTTTTTATCAGTGTCGTCGAGCGACCGTAGAAAAAACCTGCCACATCTAATAAGAAGCTTTAATAAGTTCATTCTGCAAGAGAAGCCGCAAGACTTGTATCTGGTGTTGACAGGCAATTCAACTTACGGTCGCTTCGCAGTAGACGAGCTGAATATAAAAGCAACAGCCAGAAACAGAATTTTCGTCACCGAAAGGCATATCGACGACCAAGATTTATCAGCAATCTACAGCCATTCCCTGTGCTTCTTTTTCATGTCGCTTTATGAAGGATTTGGGCTGCCGGCACTTGAGGCCATGCAATGCGGGGTACCGGTCGTCACTTCAAACACAACATCTTTGCCCGAGGTTGTCGGCGATGCAGGCATCATGTTGTCTCCAACAGATGAAGATGCATTATGCGGTGTAATGTATGAGGTCTACCATAACAAAGAATTAAGAGATAGATACTCGCGGTCTGGATTGGAAAGAGCCAAGCAGTTTTCCTGGCAAAGGTGCGCGGAAGAATATACCAATATTTTCAAAAGAATTGCTTTGGAGTCTAAGCAATGAAGAAATCTTTTACTACTAATCGTTAGCCATTTGCAGACGGTTGAGGTCACGTATAAGCCCTCGGAAGTTTCGTGGGATGTGGATCACCCAAAGCCATTTACGAAATGAGAGCTAACATCGGTATCTATAACTGGTGCATGGGTGCCAAGGGCGGCGGCGAAAAGCTTTCGCTTGTGATGGCCGGGCATCTCAGCCAGCGCCACAACGTGTGGCTGTTCCTCCCGGAGGGCTCGGACCTCGACGAACTGGGGCATTACTTCAACGTTGACCTGAGCCGGGTGAAGGCCGCGCCCTTGAACAGTCCGGGGCTGGCGTTCAGAGCGCTCGCCCTGGCCCGCGGGCGCTCGAAGGCCGACCAGTCGGGCGCGCTGCTACACCACTACCTCCAGATCAGGAAGCTCAAATTAGACCTCTTCATCAACAACACGTACAGAAGCGACTTGGTCTGCCCATCCTCACGGGGCATTTATATGTGCATGTTCCCCCACCAGTCTCAACCGCCCTGTGACCCATCACAGCGCGCGCGCGAGGCGTTAAAAAGTCTCGCGGTCAAGGCCGTCACCGGCTTCGCGCCGGCGGCGATGATTGACTCTTATACAGAGGTCGCTGCCATCACGCGCTACACGGGAGATTGGGTGCAGAGGCTCTGGGGCCGTGACTCGCACATCATCTACCCGGCCTGCGACCCGATGGGGCCCGCCGCCGCCAAGGAGAAGATCATACTGCACGTCGGGAGATTCGCCGCCGAGCGTGACGGGGACGAGCACCACCACAAGGGCCAGCAGATACTCCTGGAGACCTTCGGCAGGCTCACGGGCATCCACGAAGAAGGCTGGCAACTCCACTTTGTGGGGTCGGTTGGGCGGGATGAAGGTTCCACGAACTTCGCTGCCGCGCTCGCCGAGAAGGCCAGAGGGCTCCCGGTCACGTTTCACTTCGATGCCGACTTCGGAAAGCTGCGAGACCTGTACCGTCGGGCCTCAATCTATTGGCACGCGACCGGGTACGGGTATCCGGCTGAAGAGTTCCCCGCCAAGCAGGAGCACTTCGGCATCACGACCGTTGAGGCGATGTCGGCGGGCGCGGTGCCGGTCGTTATCGCATCGGGGGGGCAGAAAGAGATCGTGACGCACGAGGCAGACGGCCTCTTGTGGGAAACTCTCGACGGCCTAGCCGCGCAGACGGTCAGGCTGGTTCGCGAGGAAAATCTGAGCGCGCGCCTCGCCCGGCAGGCCGTTCTCTCCAGCGAGAGATTCAGCAGGGAGGCGTTCGCCGCGAGCATAGACAGGCTGGTCGAGCGCCTACTACCTGCCGGGCCGGGCGCGTGATCGTCGCAGTGCGCGGCCCGCCTCGCCTCGCGGCTAAAGCACGCCTCAACGCGGGAGGCTTTGCCCCGGCACCCGGAGCCGTTTTAACAAGCGATGTGCGCGACCTGCGGCACGATGCCTCTTATGATAGTTGAACGGGGCGCAAGTGACGTGAGGAGCTTGGCTATCGAGGTGATATTCAAAAGAGAGCCTGGAACTATTCTGTTAAGTGGAGAGCTTTGAAATGAAACACGCAACCAAAACCGCCGTTATGCTCTTAGCATTAGGCACGCTTCTATTCCAGGTACGCAGCGCGCATCCGCAGCAGGTACGTCTAACAGACAGGCTACCGGTTGTCACCGGCACTCGTGTCGCGGTGTCGGATGGTACGTTCTTCGGGCCACTATATGTGACCATCGGGGGCAAGGAGAGAAAGATTGCAGATGAAGCTATCGCAGCGTGGATTATTCAAGGCGGGCGAAGCGTTGTTTACTCTGGTCGGGACGGGGCCGGAGGATTTGAGAATGAAGGACAGTCCTTACGCATTTATGACGCGCGAACCGGGCAGCGGCGTAAGATTATGGCCGAGTATTACGGGATCGATGAAATCACGGAGGTGACGACCAGCAAGAACAAAACTGCGCTGCTGGTGGAGTTGTCGGATGGCGGCCTCGGCGCTTCATACCTGGCGGTCGTTGATCCGGCGCGCGGCGAAGTGTTTTTTCGCCGTTGGGCTAAAATCATTTCGCATCGAGGTGACCATATCGTGATTGGTGACTACAAGGAAGACGATTGGGAAAAGTTTATTGAGGACAACAACGCTAAGGTGCCGCCTTATAAGACAGAGCGGCAAAATCTCAATATCCTTCTTAGAAGGCGCGTGATTATTAACAAACCATATAGATAGCGCGGGCCTTCGAACTACGCTTAACAACTCATTCAATCCGCTGCCTCGACAGCATGTCTTTCATCGCACTTGCTCTGATGTAAATTGAATGCCTGCGCCCGGCGCGGGTTAATTCAGTCTTTAGGCGCGCGCGCGAGTTCACCGTTTTAATTAGCAGACAGCATACTCAATGACGAGTCGTTTCCGTTTGAGCAGGAACTGACGTTATATGCGAAGTAAATTCGGCCTTCTTGCTTGCCTCGCCGTGCTCTTGTGCGTGACACCACTTAGCGTTATGTGCCTGCAAAAGAAAGATGAAGAGGTTACTGAGGGCGTGTATACCTGCTTAAAGCAAACAACCATCAAGATGGCGAACCGCGATCTGGTTATCACGCTGCATGACGCAGAACGGATCAGGCTGACGGTGAAGAAGTATCTAGCGAAGGCAAGACCGAATCCGAAGCCATCGGTGACTGATCCGGGTCTAGTGTTTATTGATTGTCGCGGCACGGTACGCATGGGGACGTGGATACTAGAATCGACATTTTCTGCTGAGCCGGAATTACGTTTAACTTTGCGCATTCATACCAGTGAACATTTTATCGTTCGACGAGAAATTCGTGTGCAGCAGGCGGGGAGTCAATGGAAAGTGGTAGGAGACAGAAGCGTAACGTATCATCTACAACGTAATTCTAAGAAGCGGCGCGCTCTGTAGAGGTGTAAGCGATCATTTGCACGCCGTGCCTGACAACGGCAATCCAGCGGACGCGCAAATCAGCGCGTCTCTTGTCGTCAACGGGCCGTGCGCGCCGCTGATGCCGGGCGTTGGGCGGTAGCTTGTTTTAATTAGAGGGGCTCAGAAGACATGGTTACGCTCGCCTGACTACAGCTTGCGATAGGATGCCCAGATGCTTCTGCGACAACGAGGTTGGCTAACTATTCTCTTCCCCGTTCTACTTATCGCGTTTCTGTTCCGTCTGTGGTTTGGCTTGTGCTCGCAGTTTCGTGATTCGGATACAAAACAGATTTATCTGCTCGGCCTGAAATTTTATACGACGGGTTTGTGGCCCTACTTCGGCCCAGATGTCGTCTGGGGCGAGATACAGATTCCCGGTGCCCTTCAGGCGCTGCTGGTCGGCCTCCCTTTCTATGTCTTACCGATTCCCGAGGCGCCGTACATATTCTTAAATATGCTCTCGTTTGCGAGCTTGTGCCTGCTAGCCTGGTACTGCTGCAAACGGCTGCCGGATTTACCCTCGTGGTTTATCTGGTCCTGGCTGCTGACTGCACCCTGGTTGCTCGACCTCTCTACAAACATCTACAATCCGTCCTATCTGCTGACGGGGAGCGTCCTGTTCTTTGTTGGCGTGCTCGAAATTTTCCCATTCACAAGCCTGAATATCATTCCCGCGCGCTGGGCAAATTTCATGATGGGGTTTGCCGTCTGCTGGGTATTGCAGTTGCACATGTCTTGGGTCATTCTCATGCCCTACGTCGTCGCGGCCTTGTACTTTCAAGGGCAGCAGGGCTTGAAGGCGTTCCTCAAGGGCACCGGCTGGCTCCTCTTCGGTGCCATGATAACGGGCTCGCTTCTTTTGCCCACCTACTTGAAATACGGCATTACCGGAGGTTCCGGGGGGACGGCCTCGACAGTCGCTTTTAACCCGGATAATTTACGCGCTTTTGGAGGTATTCTGATCCGTTCGCTTTCGTTCGCCAGCTATGAAGTCCCGCGTCTGTTGGGGCCGCATACGGCCGAACGGCTCGACTTTCTGAAGCACGAAGCGTGGCTCGTTCCGCTCGTATTATTTCTGTTTGTGGTCGGCACCGCTCAAGTCGCCGTGCTCCTCGTTTCGTGGTTCTTTAAAGAACATGCGCGAAAGGATTGGAGGGCTATTAAGTACCTGACGCTATTTAATATTTGCCTGACTTACCTGAGCTTTCTCTTCTCAATCAAGCCGCCCCAGTCGAACCATCTTTACGTCACCTTACCGATACCGATGATTTACAGCTTATACTGCTGGAGCAGGATATTGAGCGGCGCGCGCTGGGAAATGTTTGCCAAAGTGTTCATCGCTTGTGGCGTCATCTTTCATATCGGTCTGGCTCTTCACAATCGCCCAAGAATCTCCATCTACGCTGAAAGACATATTGTTCAGTCAGCAATTGCTAACAACGACTACAAGTTATTGGGCGAAAGGCGACCCAATACGCTGTACTGAGAAACGCGGCGGCGCAGCCCGAGTAACAGTAAAAGCAGTGACATCTCTAAACCTAAGACTTGCTTCGCTGACATTGAGCATAACAACGGCATGAACCCGATGCCCCGTCACTTTGCCTCTCATGTTTGTTGAATGGGGCGCGTGTGATGAAGCGCGCCGGGCTGTTTCTTAATTGAAAAATGGACCGAAGATTAAACCGCAGAAATTTTCTGAGACTGAATGTTGCCGGAGCTTTTTCTTCGCTCGCACTTCAGGCTTTGCCACTCGGTTCGGATGGCGACAAGCGTAGCGGCCAAAACCTGACGCGAGGGAAAATAGCGATTGTCGGTGCAGGGCTGGCCGGACTTGCCGCCGCTTACGAACTCGATAATCTGGGTTACGAAACGTTGGTTCTGGAAGCGCAGATGCGCGCGGGCGGACGGGTGAAAACCCTGAGAGAAGCGTTCTCCGACGGACTGCACGCCGAAGCCGGAGCGATGGCTATTGCGGATGTCGATAAGCTCACGCTCGAATACATTAAAAAGTTCGACTTGCCTTTACAGAAAACGAATCCGACGGGCGCGCCGCGCCGTTTTTTTGTGCGGGGCAGATGGCTGACCGACCCGCGAGTCACGCCTTACACGCTTAACGCGAATGAGCAACGGCTTGGCTTGGCGCAGATGTATTTTCATTACGCCTCAAACGGGATCAAGCAAATCGGGAATACAGAACTAGCTTCGTGGTCGCCCGGCGATTTCGCGCAGATTGATAAATTAACAGTCGCCGAGTATTTGAGAAGACAAGGCGCGTCGAAAGACGCGATTGAATTTCTGCGCCTCACCGAGCTTGGCTTATACGGCGACGGCTTGGAAAGTTCGTCCGCGCTCGGCGTGCTTTTAGGCGAAGCGCACTACATCAACGCCGAAAAGTTTTACGCCATTCAAGACGGAAACGATCTGCTGCCTAAAGCCTTCGCCCGCCGCCTCGCCGACAAAATTCATTACGGCGCGAAGGTCACTGCTCTGGCGCAAACAGAGCGTGGGGTGAAAATCGTCGGCAATCGCAACGGCAACGAATTCGCTTTCGAGGCCGACCGGGTCGTCTGCGCCGTTCCTTTAACGGTTTTGGCGACGGTGGAGGTTTCGCCGCCGCTCTCCGCCGCCAGGCGCCGCGCCGCTAAGGAATTGAAATACGCTTCCGTCTCGCGCGTATATTTGCAGTCGCGCACGCGCGTCTGGCAAAAGTATCACCCGACAGTCCGAACGACGACCGACAACCCGCGCGTCTTGTTTGAAGACCACACCGACACGCAGACCAACTCAAGGCGCGGCATCGTCGAAAGCCATACCTTCGGCGCGGAGGCCAGACAGGTTGCCGCGCTGCCCGAAAAGGAGCGGCTGAACCGGAGCGTAAATCAGTTGGAGAAATTATTTCCGGGTTACGAAAAAGAGTTTGAGGGCGGCGCGAGCGTCTGCTGGGACGAAGACCAGTTTTCGCGCGGGGCTTACGTCGATTACCGGCCGGGACAAGTGACAGAGCATTTCGCGCAGCTCGCCGCGCCCGAAGGAAGAATTCATTTCGCGGGCGAGCATACGTCGAAAATGTTCGCCTCGATGGAAGGCGCATTGGAATCAGGCAGGCGCGCCGCCGCCGAAATTCATTCGGTGCGCGGTAAGTAATTCGAGCTGGATAGATGTGTGTGGTTGTTTATAACGGACAGCCGAACAAGCCGTTGAAGCCGACAGGGTGTTTGCATACCTCTCATTGATAACTCGGATGGTTTCGAGGTTGTGTGCGGCGGGTGTATGCCGCGTATTACGCGTTTCCGCCCGCTACGCCACTTCGCCGAAATTGATGCAATCGATTAACCGATGAAGAGTAATCAGAAATGCGTCTATATCCTTCTCTCCCTTTTTCTGATGGGGTTGCTCTCGCCTCTCGTGTGTGCGCAGAAGAGCCGTGAGACGGTTAAGAAGATTATCGATAGGCTCCAGTGTAGTCGCTTTGAGTGGGCAGCAGTAAAGGGCGTCTCGGACAAGTACGCGATTGTAGTGCCCATCACGATAAGCGCGAGAAGATACAAGTTTCAGCTTGATACGGGAGCGCACGCGACAATCATTTACGGCACTGAGGCCGCGCGTTGGGGATGGAGCACCGGGCAGAGCAGCGTGATTGTCCGCGCCGTCGAAGTCGGGGGGACAGTTATTCCCGAGGCGGAATTGCGCGTGATGGAAAAGAGAGTCTCCGGCACGACGGCAGGCACACTGGGTTTGGGTCTCTTATCAGGTCGCACGGTGGTGTTGGATTATCCCGGCAAACGCCTTTGCCTCATGCGGAATGTTGAAGCGCCGGCTGAACTGTTGAGTCGAGTTAGTTGGGTGACGGCGGAGATTCAACGCGGTAAGTTCTTTGTGAAGGCCAAACTGAACGGGCAGGAGTTGGACAATATTTTTTTCGATACCGGAGCGAGCGCCTTCCCCTTGATCGTGGATTTTGAGAGTTGGAAGTCTCTGACGACACGCATTGGTGATACAGCGACTACAACAACAAAACTGACGGTGAGCGCATGGGGCGAGCAGGTCACACACATCGGAGCACCTGCGCTTGGCCCACTGGAAGTCGGCTCAATTAAAATGGCGCGGCCCATCGTGTACTATCGTGAGAGCCAGCCGGACTTTTTTAAGAAGCTACTTTCACCGGCGGCAGGTCTGATGGGCAACGCACCATTCTGGGATGAAGTTGTAGTGATGGACCTGAGCGCCCGACCGGCCTTCGGAATCCTCCGTTGAATTGTAGTTCATTCATAGCATACGCCTAACGCCCGGCATGCGGCCCACCCGCTTCGGTACGTCTCTCATGTACGTTGCAGTGGGGCGCAGGTGGCGCCGGGCGTTGGACGTTTCTTATATCAAACGGGATAAATGATCGTTGCGAAGGAACATCACCACCCTCTGTTGGCTTGACTGATGGTGTTTTCAACCTGAGCGCTTCAGTTCATCCATGAGATGCTTTTGGGTCTTCTCCATCTCTGCTTTATCCGCACCCCTGATGGCGGGGTAGCGTAGCTTCAGCGCGCTGAGCTTATGCACCATCAGCTCGGCTACCGCCAGAGCGGTGAACCAACGGTGGTCAGCCGGGATGATATGCCACTGCGCCGCTTTGGTGCTCGTCTGGGCTAACATCTCTTCGTGAGCTTTGACGTGATCGTCCCACCGTTCACGATTCTCCATGTCGGCGGGTGAGAACTTCCACTTCTTCGCCGGTTCCACTGTCCGCTCAAGCAGACGCTCGGCCTGTTTACTCTTTGAGAGATTCAGAAATAGCTTCAAGATGACCACGCCGTTATCCGTAAGGTACTGCTCGAAATTATTGATCTCGGTCATTCGCCGTTTCCAGATGTTCTTCGCCTTGCTCAGCGAAGGCAGATTCTGCTCGCCCAGTCGTTCCGGGTGCACGCGCGGAGAGATGACCTCCTCGTAATACGAGCGATTAAAGAAGGTGATGCGCCCACGCTCCGGGACTCCCTTGTGGAATCTCCAAAGATAGTCGTGCTTATTTTCGATGTCAGACGGCTTCTTGAAATTTTGCGCCGTGCAGCCCTGCGGGTCGAGCCCAGCAGCGATTGACTTGATCGTGCCGTCCTTGCCGGAGCCGTCTATGGACTGAAGAATAACGAGCAGCGCGTGAGTCTCCTGAGCCATCAGCTTGTCTTGCAGTTTGGCCATCTCGGCGCAATCGGCTTGTAATTTCTCGTGCGCCTGTTGTTCATCGGTGTAACCACCGGTAAAGGCGGCATCGTAATTTTTCAGGCTGGGCCTGCTGCCCGGCCTGACCTTAAATTCATTTTGTTTGACCATGTCCTCTTGCACAACCTCCTTGTCCTCTTCAGCCGTCAATTATTTGGTGGGGAGTATTAGCGCTTTCATATTGCTTGCATGTTAACCTTTGGGCAAGCATAGGCGGACTCACAATTCGCGAATCCGTTAACTTGCCCGGGCGTGGCAATGTCGTATCAAATTAATTTGCTGAGAATCATGACAAAGCGATTGAGGAGGGAGTGTGTATTTAACCTCTCGCTCGGTAACAGAAGTTTTGCGGGCGGCAGGTGATGCAGCGTGTCGGCCTCAATTGTCACACAGCCGCGCACACTGAAACCTCCGAACTTAATTGTTACTCTTTTCGTCATCTTTCAGTAGGCTCGTAAACTGCGCAAGACTTGTTGCTGGCGGCTTTAGTGTGCGCGGCGGATGATGCGGGGCGTTATAGCCACTATGAGCGATATCTAAGGAGGTTTCTATGAGACCAAAGAAGGAGACGCAAGAGCCTGCCAGCAAGTGAAATAGAACTCTACTAATCCACATCCGTGTAAGCCGCAGCCTAACAACTCATTTAACCGGAGCGCGAACAGCATTGATTTCATCGCCAGATTTAGCTTTATTGGCGTTTTATGCGCGCCCGGTGAATCGCGGCGCAGCGCTGCTTCGCATTGCTCGCGGAACGGATAAAATCATCCAGCGCTTAGCCGAACCTCTTGCTTTGGAGAAACTATGATGCAATGGCTTTATCTGATGGCAGCTATACTCGGCACTATCCTGCCGCTCTCGCAGTTCATCCCTTTTCTGATGGAGCATGGCTTTGACATACCGTTGTTCTTCCGTCAGCTTTTCCAAACCAATGTCTCCGGCTTCTTCGGCATGGATGTTATCGTGTCATCATTTGTGTTATGGCTTTTTGTTTTCTCTGAAGGGCGAAGGCGTGGCATGAGCAATTTGTGGCTCTATGTTGTTTGCAATCTGGCGGTCGGCGTGTCTTTGGCTTTGCCATTATTTCTTTTCTTTCGAGAGGGTAAGTTAAAAGCCGAAATTCATGGATAGGCGATTCTTTTTACTTTGCGATGATGCATTGTTGGAAAAGCGCCACGTTTCCGCGTCGGCGCAGCCCAACAACTCACTCAATCCGACTGCCATCAGTTCGGCTTTCATCAACCTTATGCCCTGCGATGCTGGTTGTGTAATCTCGTCGGGCGACGTGTTAATTTGGGCTTAAGGGCGGCTGACTATATGGTATGAATCAGAGTGCTGAATTATGAAGGAAGATAAAACGAGTTTCTGGGAACCGTGTTGGGCTTGCCGCGTTATTGCCGGCGAAGCTTCCGGCTATATCGTAACCGAGACGCAGGATGTGTTAGTTCTCATCAATCCTTTTGCTATAAATGCTGGGCATGCTCTGGTCGTACCTCGCCGGCATATACAGAACTTGTATAAGTTGCCTGACAATCTGGCAGCGCCGATCTTGTCTACTGCGGCCAAAGTAGCACGCGCTGCCAAACGCGCCTTCGCTGCTGAAGGCATCACGCTTCGACAGAACAATGAAGCGGCGAGCGACCAGCACTTATTCCATTTTCATCTTCATGTAATTCCGCGTTTTAATGATGACTTGGAGCGGTTTAATTCGACACCTAAGCTCACCAGACTTGATGAGCAAGAGCAAATGGCAGGACGGTTGCGTCAAGCGATGATTGAGGAAAACAATCCTCTATGATCTTGTTTGATGAATATCGTCGTCTAACAACTCATTCAACCGGAGCGCGAATAGCTCGGATGTCATTAGCGAGGATGAAAGCCTTTTCTCAATACTTTCCGCTCGGTTAATTCTTGCGTTAGGCTACAGAATCTGAGCTAGGAACAGGGTTATAGAATGAAGCATATTGTTCTCTTGGGCGACTCGATTTTTGATAATGCCGCTTATGTGAGAGGCGGCGCTGATGTGATCCATCAACTACAGGCGAAATTGCCCGAAGGCTGGGAATCAACTCTCAATGCCGTAGATGGTAGCGTGGTGCAAAATGTGTCCAGCCAATTAGCGCGCCTCCCTCAAGATGTCTCACACCTGTTCGTCAGTGTCGGAGGGAATGATGCGCTCGGTCATGCCAATATCCTTAGCGAGAGGGCTCAATCTGCGGCAGAAGTGCTTAACAGGTTAGCCGATGTCAGCGAAATCTTTCAGCAGCGCTATCATGCAATGTTGCAAGACATCTTGAGGTATCGGCTGCCGACGGCTATTTGTACGGTTTACTACCCGCATTTCCCTGATCCCATGCTGCAAAGAATCGCCGTGGCAGCACTCACCATCTTCAACGACGTCATTATGAGGGAGGCGTTTATGGCGGGAGTGCCGCTTCTCGAC
>CBDUCU010000030.1:0-14824 GCA_965365725.1 uncultured bacterium
TGTTCGACCTTTGAAAAGAGACACGTCCTGATCTGCCCGTCAGCCGTCAGGCGTATCCGCGAGCACGCGCCGCAGAAAGGCTCTGTGACGGGCGCGATGATGCCGACCTCGCCCTCTGCGCCGTCCGAAAAACGATAGCGCGCCGAAGTGTCAGAGCCGCGCGCGGTGCGCAGAGGCTCTAAGGGAAAACGCTCCTCGATGCGCCGACGAATCTCCGCGCCGGAGACGACCTTTTCGCGCGACCAATCATGACCGGAATCGAGCGGCATGTATTCGATAAAACGCATGACAAGCGCATGCTCGCGCGCAAAACGAGCCATGTCGGTTACTTCTTCTTCGTTGTGCCCGCGCACGACGACCGCGTTGATCTTGACGGGCGTAAGACCGACGCGCCTGGCGGCGCGCACGCCGTCGATGACGCGCTCCAAGACGTCAACGCCGGTCATCTCGCGGAAGCGTTCGCGTCGCAGAGAGTCAAGGCTGATGGTCACACGATCAAGTCCTGCGGCCTTTAGTCCGGCAGCGCGCTCGGCCAGATTAAAGCCGTTTGTCGTCAGCGCAAGGTTTTGCAAAAACGGGATGCAGCTCAGCTCTTTGACGAGCGTTTCGATGTCGCGCCTGAGCATCGGCTCGCCGCCCGTCAGACGCACCTTTTCAATGCCGAGCGAGACGAAGATTTCCACCGCGCGCGCGATCTCTTCATAGGTGAGCATCGAAGATTTCGGCGCGGCGGGCGGCTCGCCGTGCGGCAGACAGTAGAAGCACCGAAAATTGCAACGATCCGTCACCGACACGCGCAAATCACGTATCGCACGCCCGAATGAATCTTTGAGTTGACCGTTCACTTCTTTGTCGTCAGAAAGTTTCGTCGAATTTGTCTTGCGATGCGTGAATCATACGCCGCGCGCGCGCTGCTCTCCAAACTGACCCGACAAAACATCTCTTTCGCACGGCTCAAGGCTTAGCCGCATGCGCGCGTCCTGCTTCGTCACTCGTAAAGATGACGGGCAGGCCCGTCATTTGAAGAGTCATATAGCGACCGCCTGCGACCGTGTGCGTGGCAAAGATGCGCGCTTCGTGTCGGCCGCTCGGCAGACCTTCGATTGTGAAGCTGTAGCCGCACATCTCATCCTTTGTCCAACCGGCGGCCACCACGTCCGGGCGCGGCAGGTCTGCCGTGCGCGCTGTAATAAAATTTCCATCAATATAAAGCTGCACTTCGACTCGGCGCGACGTGTCGCGCTGGTCAATCGCCCAACCAGCAATGCGACCGTCCGGCGCGACCTCTGCCCATCCGCGAAATCGCGCAGGAAAAAAGATCGTGTAGGCGATGACGGCGCTGGTAGCGACGACGATTGTTGTCGCCGTGAGCACGGCGAGCAGAACGTGCGGCGACGCGCCGGAGCTTAAGAGGCTACGACTTCTCAACCGCCTCCTTTTTCGCATTCGTCTGTAGCGCGTGCGCGTTGCGTTTGAGGCCCGCGAGCTTGGCGCGTTTGACGGGGCTGCGACGAAAGCGTGCGGCAAAATCTTCGGGCGTGAGTTTGATGATTTTAGCGTGCTCGATTGAAGTCGCGCCTTCGCGCGGCTCAAAGCGCGCCTCCTGTGCGGGCTGCTCGAAGCGATTCCAGGGGCACACGTCCTGACACACGTCGCATCCGTAGAGCCAGCCGTCCATGTTCGCAGAAACTTCTGAAGGAAGTTCGGGCGCGCGCAGCTCAATCGTCGCGTAGGAGATGCAGCGACGCGAATCGACGACGTAAGGCTCGACGATTGCACCCGTCGGGCACGATTCGATGCAGAGCGTGCACGTCCCGCAGTGGTCTTGAATACGCGCGCCGTCGTATTCAAGCTCGACATTTAAGATCAGCTCGCCGAGAAAGACCCATGAGCCGTATTCGGGCGTGATCAGATTTGTGTGTTTGCCGATCCATCCCAAACCCGCGCGCACGGCCCAGGCCTTGTCCATCGCGGGCTGCGCGTCCACACAGATTTTGCCTTCGACCTGTGGACACGCTTCCTTGATCCACGCGAGCAGTGCGCGCAGCTTTTCCGTCAGCACGTCGTGATAGTCGTCGCCCCACGCGTAGCGCGAGATTTTCCCTGCTTCGGGGTCGCGCGCGTGCTCGTGCGGAGTGAAATAGTTGAGCGCGACCGAAACGACCGAGCGTGCGCCGGGCAGAATCTCTCGCGGGTCTGTGCGCCGGTGCGTATCGCGCGCCATCCAGCCCATCTCGCCATGCAATCCAAGCGAGAGCCAATCTGCGAGCCGCGCCGATTCTTCAGCGAGAGCTTCGGCGCGCACGATCCCGACCTTCTGAAAACCTTCGGCCAGCGCGCGCTCGCTGATGCGACGCGTCAGCAGACGCGCATCGGTTACGCTCTCTGTCATTTCCTCAAACATGATTGTTAAAGTATAGCAATGTTGACGACGACGCGCCGTAGCGTGAAGGGGTCTCTTGATTTTTGAATCTGATGAAGACTGATTTTCAACAACAGCAAGACATAAAAGATTTTGCAGAGATTTCAAATCTGCAGTTTCAGATTTCAAATGACTTTGGCGGGTCTGTAGTGATCAATTGTCGATTGCCGTTTTGCTCAGGAATAAATTGAACTTTTGGCTCTGATTATTTTGCTCGCTCGACACGCACCGTTGCCGCGATGTTACAATCCATACTTCGCAGCCGCCAATTTTGTTGACTCTTGCGTGAAAGCGGCGTGCCTTCTTTTGTCTTCTGGAGTATGAGTGCTTTTCGATGTCGGCGGACGTAACACAAGAAGAAACGATTGAGCGACAGTGCGGGCGGCTGCTCTTTATCGGCCTGCCCGTCACACGACTCGACCGGCAGATGCGCGAGATGCTCAAGCGCGTGCGTCCGGGCGGCGTGATTCTCTTCGGGCGCAACGTCGAAAGCCCCGAACAGGTCGCGCTCCTCAATGCGCAGATACGCGACGCGCTCGAAGGCGACGTGCTTATCGGCATCGATCAGGAGGGCGGACTTGTTGACCGCTTCCGAAGTATTTGCGAGCCGAGTCCTTCGGCCAAGTCTGTGCGCAACGCCGGACGCGCCGACCTTGCAGAAAAATTCGGCGAACTGACGGCGCGCCTCCTGCTCCTGCTCGGCTTCAACATCAACTTTGCGCCCGTCCTCGATCTCGGCGGTGGAAATGAAGAGAACGGTCTGCGCGGTCGCACCTTCGGCGACAAACCCGGCACAGTCTCGCGTCTCGCCGGAGCATATTTAGATGGATTGCAGAAGCACGGCGTGGTGGGTTGCGGCAAACATTTTCCGGGTTTGGGCGGTTCGACCGTTGACTCGCACCGCAGGCTTCCGGTCGTCACGCATACCTGGGAAGAGATTTTCGAGCGCGACCTTGTGCCCTTTATGGACTTGATGTTTCATCGTCCGGGCGAGCGTCTCAAATCTCTGATGGTGAGCCACGCCGCTTTTCCGGATATGTCCGAGATGCTTCAGGCGTGGTACAGACGCGCGGGCGACCCGCCTACTTTAACCGGCCTTCATCAATTCCCCGCCACCATCAGCGGCAACGTCGTCATGAAACTGCTGCGCCATACCTTGCGCTACGACGGGCTTGTCATTACGGACGATATGGAGATGGGCGCAGTCGTGCAAACTCTCTCGGTTGCAGAAGCCTCTCTGCGGGCGGTCGAAGCCGGCTCAGACATGGTTCTCATCTGCGAACAGGAAGCGAACTTCGACGCGGCGCGCAACCTTTTGGTCGAAGCCGTCGATAAAGAACGACTTTCGGAACGCGCGCTCTTGGCAGCGGGTCGCCGCATCAAACGCGTGTTAAGCCTGGCCAAAGAGCCAGAGACTTTTGATCAGGACGAATTTGACACGGTCTCCCGCGACATCTCTGAACTCAAACGCGCGCTCAGGGCCGCCGAAGACGACGAAGAATACGCGCCGCTTTTCGGCACAGAAGAAGGCGGGGCGCGCCGCTCGTCCAATTTTTAACACGTCGAAAATTTCACTCTGCAACTTCCAACGGAGGTCAAAAGTCTTGCGCCGCATCTTCGCTCCGGTTCTCATCGTCTCGCTTCTCGTCACCTCATCCGCACAACAGCAGCGTCAGCCCTTTTCGCAGCGCACGGCGGAGGCCGTAGCGCCAGCGCCGCTTCCCGCACCCAAGGTCAGGATTGAAGATTATCGTGACGAGGCGGCGCGCATCATCGGCGCAGCGCTCACAGACGATACGGCCTACAAACGTCTCGCGTATCTTTGCGACCGCATTGGTCATCGTCTGAGCGGCTCACCTCAGCTTGAAGAAGCGATTCGATGGGCGCTCGCAGAGATGAAACGCGACGGGCTCGATAATGTGCGCGCCGAAAAGGTGATGGTTCCGCGCTGGGTGCGGGGACGCGAAAGCGCAGAGCTTGTCGAGCCTGTCAAACAGGAGCTTGCCATGCTCGGGCTTGGCGGAAGCACCGGCACGCCGCCCGAAGGGTTGACGGCTGAAGTAGTGGTCGTCCGCAACTTTGAAGAACTCGAAGCTCTGGGCGAGCGCGTGCGCGGCAAGATCGTCGCCTACAACGTGCCGTTTACAAACTACGGCGCGACGGTCGCCTACAGGGGCGCGGGCGCGTCGCGCGCCGCACGTTACGGTGCGGTCGCCGTGCTCGTCCGCTCGGTCGGCCCAACCTCTCTGCAGACCCCGCACACAGGCTCGCTTCGTTACGATGAAGCGCAGCCGAAAATCCCTGCTGCCGCCATCACCATCGAAGGCGCGGAGATGTTGCAGCGCATGCAAGCGCGTGGCGAAAAGCCGACGGTGCGTCTCAAGATGGAAGCGAAGTTTTTGCCCGATGTTGAATCGGCAAACGTCATTGCAGAAGTGAAGGGGCGCGAGCGGCCCGAAGAGATCGTGCTTGTCAGTGGTCACTACGATTCTTGGGACGTTGGGCAGGGCGCGCACGACGACGGAGGCGGCTCGATTATGTCCTGGGAGGCGGTGCGGCTTTTGAAGAAGCTAAACCTGCGCCCGCGCCGAACGGTGCGCGCCGTGCTCTACACAAATGAAGAGAACGGTCTGCGCGGCGGCGAAGGCTACCGCGACGCGCACAAATTGCAGCTCGCCAACCACGTGCTCGCTATTGAATCCGATTCGGGTACGTACCGACCGACCGGGTTCGGTCTCGCCGAAGCTGCGCCGCCGCAGGCGCGCGCCGACATGCAGGAGATAGCCAGGCTCTTATCAAACATCAAGGCTGACCGCATCGACCCCAACGGAGGCGGCGCGGACATCGGCCCGATCATGCGCGAAGGCGTGATCGGCGCCAGCCTCAATGTCGACGGCCCTTACTTCACAATCCATCACACGCCCGCCGACACGGTCGATAAAGTTTCACCGCAGGACATGGCCTACTGCGTCGCCGCGCTCGCCGTCATGATCTACGTCGTCGCAGAGATGCCGACGAGGCTAGGACAATAAGCAAATGATGAATACCGCAGTGATGAACGGTGAATGAAAAGCAGTTTGTCTTTCGTTCATCGTTCATCACTGCCGTATTCATCATCTATTAAGGATTGAATATGTCTCTCAAAATTTCGAGAAGAGCGTTGCTGCGCGCGGGCGCTTCGGCGGCAGTTGGATTGTCGATAACAAAATCTCTGCGCGCGGGCGAAGCATCGGTTGAAAGTTTTGAGGCTCAAGCGTCGAGCAGGGCGAATCGTTTTGCGCGTGCGTTTGCGCAGTTGGACGAGTTTGTTGTGCGGCATCTGCGTGAGACGGGCGCGCCGGGTTTGACGCTTGCGCTCTGCGACCGCGAGGGCGCGTTGCGTGTAGCGACTTACGGATTTGCAGATGTGAAGGCGGGGGCGCGCGTGCGGCCCGAAACGCTTTTTGAGATCGGTTCTATCTCGAAGTCGTTTGTCGCCGTCGCGCTCTTGCAGTTGAGAGACGAAGGGAAGATCGATTTTCAAAAGTCGGTTAAAGAGTATCTGCCCTGGCTCAATCTCGACGCGCGGTACGGCGCGGTCACAACGCATCACCTGCTCACACACACGGCGGGGCTTCCGGCTGTCCCGCTCATTGCCGAAAGCGCCAGTTCGCATTTGCGGACCTGGTATGCGCCCGGAGAGCATTTCGTTTATTCAAACGTCGGTTATTTGATTTTGGGTCTGTTGATCGAAGAGATCGACAAGCGCACGCTTGCGGAGTCGTTGCGTGCGCGCGTCCTTGCTCCGCTCGGCATGACGGCGAGCGCGCCCGTCATCACAAACGATTTGCGCGCGCGGATGGCCGTCGGGTATGCGCCGAAGTTTGAAGACCGACCGTTTGCTTTGCGCGGCGAGTTGGCCGAAGCCGCTTGGACCGAAGTCGGCGAAGCGGCGGGAAGCATCGCCTCGAACGCGCCCGACATGATTGATTACATGAGGATGATTCTGAACAAAGGCGCGGGCGCGCGGGGCGCGCGTCTTTTGTCTGATGAGAGCTTTCGTCTCTTTACAAAGCCCGCCGTCAAAGCTCCCTTTCGCGGCGAGGAGGCTGGCTATTCTTACGGTCTTTTTGTCAGCGAAACCGAAGGGCGCACGCACCTGCGTCACACGGGCGGGATGGTCGCTTTTAGCTCGATGATGGATGTTGACATAACGACGGGGCTTGCCGCTTTTGCATCCGTCAACGCAAACCTCGCGGGTTATCGTCCGGTCGCGGTCACAAAATATGCGCTTGAGCTTTTGCGCGCCTCGCTGGCGAGTAAGCCTTTGCCCGCGCCGCCCGCGCCCCTGCCTTTGCCTGAAGAGATAAAAGATGCGGCTGACTACGCGGGCGCATACACGTCGGCGGATGGGAAGCGGCTCGTGCTTGTCGGCGAAGCAAATCGCCTTCTGCTTTTGCATAAGGGAAGCCGCATCGCGCTCGAACGCTCGGGCGGGCGCGATGCGTTTATCATTAAGCACGCAGAGTTCGAGCGATTTCGTCTTGTCTTCGGGCGCGAAGGCGGCGCGGTGGTCGAGGCCGGTCACGGCGCGGATTGGTTTACAAACGAAAAATACAGGGGCGCGCGCGCATTCGATTATCCCAAAGAGTGGGGCGCTTACGTCGGACGCTATCGCAACGACAGCCCCTGGTACGGTTCGATGCGCATCGTGCTGCGCAAGGGAAAACTTTGGATTGACGGCGAGCAGATTTTAACGCCCGCCGAAGACGGGACTTTTCGCACCAGCCCGCTTCAGCATTCGCCCGACCGCATCTCGTTCGAGGCTGTGATGGGCGGACGCGCAATGCGCGCAAACTATTCGGGCGTTGAGTTCTACCGGACGTTTACGCCTTAAACTGACAGCAGGCACATTAGCCCGCTTGAATACGCCAACGCGAAAAAATTTATGCCTCCATACACGAGTGTATGGAGGCATAAATGTTTATTCGTACGACTCTTGGCAGAGGTAAGACGTTACTTCTTGACGGGACGGCCTTCCGCGTCGAGGATGACGACTTCGCCCAAGTTTAGCTCGCGCACGCCCGGCTCGATCTTCGAGAGGTCGCCGACGAGGATGAGAGTCGATTTGCCGGGCACGGCGTATCTGGCGGCAGCCGCGTTGACGGATGCGAGCGTTGCGCGCTGCGTCTCATCGGGCAGGCGTTGAAGCTCTGTGAGCGGGAGTTCTTCGGCCCAGAGACCGGCGATTTGTCCGACGAGTTGACCGAGCGTCTCAAACTCCTGCGCATAGCCGCGCACGCGGTTGCCTTTCGCGTCCGCAAGCTCTTCGGCCGTGATTGCTCGCCCGCCCGCAATCGCCTTTAGCTCGTTGACAAACTCGACGATTGACTCCTTCGTCTTATTTGTCTGCACGCCGCCCGAAGCGACCCAGACGTTTGCCTTTTGGTAATGGACGGGGAAGGAGAACGTGCCGTAAGAGTAGCCCTTCTGCTCGCGCAGGTTGAGATTGAGACGCGATTGAAAGCCTCCGCCCCACACGGCATCTGCGAGGTTGAAGGCGTAAAACTCATCGGACTTGCGCGGCGGTGCGGCAGAGACCTGAACGACGACCGTTTGCGCTGCATCGGGCTTGTCGATGAGATAGATTTTGCCTGAGCCGCCAAGCGTCTGCGGCGCTGTCACGTTGACGGCTGGCGGCGCAGCGCCTGCCCATGTTCCGAAATTCTGGCGTGCAAGCTCGGTCGCTTCCGCTAATGTGATGTCTCCGGCAAAGATGAGCGCGGAGTTGGCCGGTTTGACGTAGGTCGAATGGAAGCGCGCGAGGTCTTCCGAAGTGATTTGCGAAACGCTTGAGGCATAGCCAAAGCTCGGTCGCCCGTAAGGATGATTTTCACCGAAGAGGATGATGTTGCGCACACGGTTGGCGATGCCGTTCGGGTCGTTGAGCTGCTGCGCGATTGCGTCAATCGTGATCTTCTTTTCGCGCTCGATCTCTGAAGCCGGATAGACGGGGTTGCGAACCACGTCGGCAAAGATTCCCATCGCCGGACTAAGGTTGCGCTTGAGGACTTCGAGACCTGTCGTCGAAGATTCGCGCGAAGCATTGGCGAAGATTGACGTTCCGAGATCGCCCAGAGCCTGTTCAATTTCGATGGCGTTGCGCGTCTTTGTGCCCAGCTCCATCGTCGCATAGGCGAGGCGCGCCAGACCTGCCTTCTGCGCGGGGTCGGCGACGCTCCCGGTCTTTGTGGCGAGCGCGACCGCGACCTTCGGCAATTCTTTGCGCTCGACGACGTAAATCTCAAGACCATTTTCAAGCTTGGCTGTCTGCACGGTGGGCGCGATGTAAGATTTGTCCGCACCGAGCGCAGGCTGTTTTGAGCGGTCTGTCTCAGCCGTCGTCGGACGTTGAGAAGTTTCCGGGTGGAAACGCACAAGCAGGCGGTTGCGCGTGTTGAGCCAGCGCGCGGCCGTGTCGCGTACGCCTTCGACGGACGCGTTGCGATAGCGGTTCAAATCAAACTCGAATTTGTCGGGGTCGCCCAGGAATGTGTTGTACTGGTTGAGACGGTCGGCCTTGCCGCCGAAACCGCCGATGCGCTCAAGGCCCGTCACGAACTGGTATTCGAGCTTGACCTTCGCGCGGTTAAGCTCGGCTTGCGTCGGGCCTTCCTTTGCGAGACGCGCGATCTCGTCCGTAATCACCTTCTCGATCTGCGCAAGCGATGCGCCGGGCCGCGCCGTTGCGATGATGGTGAAGATGCTCGCAATCTCCTGCGACTGTTGAAAGGCTTGTACGTCGGATGCAAGCTGGCGGTCATAGACCAAAACCTTGTTGAGACGCGACGAGAGACCGTCCGAAAGAATGTTTGCGATAATGTCCAATTCGCCGTCGCCAGCTTCGTACATGGGCGGCGTGATCCAGTTCAGATAGACGCGCTCTTGCGGGACGCGGTCGTTTACTTCGATGATCTTTTCGGCGGCGAGCGCGGGCACGTTGCGCGCGGGGCGGTCGAGCGAAGGGCCGGGCGGGATAGGGCCGAAATATTTTTCGACCAGACGCTTGGCCTCCGCCGGGTCGAAGTCGCCCGTGATGGCGAGCGAGAGATTATTCGGCGTGTAATAAGTTTTGAAAAACTCTTTTACGTCTTCGACGCTTGCGGCGGTCAAATCTTCATGGCTGCCGATGACCGTCCACGAATACGGATGGCGAGCCGGAAAGATGTTTTCGACAACAAGCGTGTCCCAACGCCCATAAGGGACGTTCTCTAAGCCCTGACGACGTTCGTTCTTGACCACGTCGCGTTGATTGTCTAAAGCCTCTTTGGTCAAAACGTCGGTGAGCGTGGCCAAGCGGTCTGATTCGAGCCACAGAACATATTCGAGGCTTGATGAAGGGACGGTGGCGAAATAGTTTGTGCGGTCGGTCGAGGTCGTGCCGTTTACGCCGCCCGTAAAAAGGTTTGCGCCCGCCTTCTCGACAAAGGAGAAGTATTCGCCCGGAGCGTTCTTCGAGCCTTGGAACATCATATGCTCAAAGAGGTGTGCGAAGCCCGAGCGGTTGACCTTCTCATTTTTCGAGCCGACGTGAAACCACTGGTTGACGTGGACGACGGGTAGTTTTTTATCGACGTGCAGGATGACCTGCAAACCGTTTGGCAGGCGGTATTTTTCAAATTGAATTTTTGGCGCGGCGGCTGGCGCCTGTGGCGCGGCAGCCGCCCCGCCCTGCGCCAACACAAATGTTGACGGCAAAGCAAAGACGAGCGCAGCAAGCAGCATTCGCAAAGACTTGCGTGTAAGCATTTAGAGAAACTCCTTTCGATTATCCGAGGCACGAGTCAGAGTGCAGAAGGGTATTCTAACGTAAGCCGCGCGATTTTGTTTCTTACTTGCGCGGGGTTGAGCATCCATGCCGCCCCGACTTTGCTATATTTATCCAAAACAATGGTTCTCGACGAAAACAATCTGAGGCTTGTTCATCATTTGACCGGCGCTTTGAATGAACTTTTAGCTCCGCTCGGCGAGAGCATCCGCATGGTCTGGCAGGGCGCAAACGCTCCTGAGGCGCGCACCGTCCTCAACAATCAACTGATGCTCGTCGCGCAACGCTTTATCGATTTGCGCGAAGCCCCTTATGATGAAAAGCAGCGTTACTACGAGCAAATCTGCCGACTCTTCGGGCTGCCCGCCGCCGCAGACGCGTTTCCGCTTTTGACGCGCGCTTCGGGGCTGCCCGCGCACCTGCAAAAAAAGCTGGACCGCACGCCCGTCGTCGTCTCATATCTTGAAACCTTCGACGCGCGTCACGGCACACGCCGCGCAGACCTTGCGCGCCACGCGCTCTTTCAGTTTGCCAACCTCGTTATCAAATCCGACGGGCGGATCACAACGGTCGAAGCATCGGCGCTCGCTGAATTCAAACAGGGACTCTATCCGGCGGGTGCGCCGCCTGCGCACGCGGGCGATGAGACGACAAATCGAAGTGGGTTTGGTGCGCAGACTGAAGAAGCAAACGGTAAAGAGGAATCGAAGGAAGAAGAGTTAAAACCCGCTCGCCCGCTCGCGGAGTTGCTCGCCGAACTCGACGCGCTGGTCGGGTTGGAGCGCGTCAAAAAAGATGTCCGACAGCTTATCAACTTTCTCAAGGTGCAGAAGATGCGCGAGGCGGAGAAATTAAAGACCTTGCCCGTTTCGCGGCATCTCGTCTTTTACGGCAACCCCGGTACGGGGAAAACTACGGTCGCGCGTCTGCTCGCCGAAGTCTATCGCTCGCTTGGAACTCTCAAGCGCGGCCATCTTGTCGAGACAGACCGTGCCGGTCTCGTCGCAGGTTACGTCGGGCAAACAGCCGTCAAGACAAAAGAGGCGACGGAGCGTGCGCGCGGCGGCGTGCTCTTTATCGACGAGGCATACACTTTGAGCGCGGGCGGCGCAAACGATTTTGGGCGCGAGGCCGTCGAGACGCTTCTCAAGATGATGGAAGACCACCGCGACGAGCTGGTCGTCATCGTCGCCGGTTATACAGAGAAGATGCAGGAGTTTCTCGACTCGAATCCGGGGCTTCGCTCTCGCTTTAACAAGCATCTTCAATTTGACGATTACGACACGGCGCAGCTCGTCAGCATTTTCAAAAACTTTGCCGCCCGCGCCGATTTCCATCTCACGCAGCCGGCCGAAACCGAACTCGCCAAACGATTCGAACGGCTTATACACGCGCGCGACGAAACGTTTGGCAACGCACGCACCGCGCGCAATCTATTCGAGGCTGCGATCAGCAAGCAGGCCGACCGCATCGTCTCTCTCGCTAATATTGACAGAGAGATTCTCACGACCATCGAGGCCGAAGACATTCCAACCGATGAAGAAATTTGCTCAACCGGCGCAGCTCAAGACGGAAGCGACAGTTAAACGAAAGCAATGTGTAAAGTGATTTTCTGTAGCGCGGTTCTGAAGTGAGCTGCTAGACCGGATAAAGTCGCACCGCCCGCTAAGAAATCTGGTGACCCGCAAGGGGCGTTCTGTTATCATCCCGTCTCCAATGTCAGGCTACAGCCCAACCCTCGTGCCTGTTCTTTTCTAAACAACGGTCTCACGCTTCCTCGGATCGGTGCGCACTGGTTGAGACCACGCGACTTGTCAAACTCACATGCCGGATGCCGCCACGCCCAAGTACGTCTTCCTTAGCTCGACGGCCAAAGACCTGGCCGATTACCGCAGCGCGGTCATCGCCGCCATCGAAGGACTCGACGGCTACCATTGCGTCCGCATGGAAAACTTCGGCGCGCGTGCATCCGAAGCAGACGATTTTTGCCGGAAGAAAGTCGGTGAATGCCAGCTCTTTGTCGGCATTGTCGGTCATCTCTACGGCAGCACTCCAAAGGACGACGCGAGGCGTTCATACACGGAACTGGAATACGAAGCGGCGTGCGATTACCAAAAGCCGCGTCTGATGTTCGTCGCGCCGAAGGACTTTAACGTCCCGGCACATCTCATCGACGAAGAGCTTGAGCGCGACCCCGAATCGCGGCGCAAGCAGCGCGCGTTTCGTGAACGCACGCTCTCTGACATCGTTGCAGCCGCCTCTTTTTACACGCCGGAAGAGTTGGCCGGACTCGTCCGCCAGGCCATACACAACTGGGAGCGCCAGGAGGAGCAGACAGAGGCAATCGAGCGCGTGCGCCCGCCCGACGCAGGGCCGCTCGTCCCGCAGACTTGCGACCGCGTGGATCAAGAGGCCGATTTCCGCCGCCATTTTCCGCGCGCTCTCAAACACCGGCCCGGCTTTCCGCAGTTCTACATCGTTCACGGCGACGAACGCGAAAGTCACACAAGCTTTATCGAGCGTCTGCGTTTGACCACGCTTCAGGAATACGTCGCCTTTCGTTGGGGCGATCAGCAGGCATCCGTGCCCATCTGGGATTTGGAATGGCCCGAGCCGGACGAATTGGCCACGCGCCGCGAGCAGTTGAAGGCCTTCGTCTTCGAGCGCATCGACCCGCAATACGCCTTCAAGGGCGGCGACTATTCGGCAAGCGATCTGCGCGAGATGCTTCGCGCGCGCTCTCAGTATCCGCTCGTCACCATTCATCATCGCGTCTCGACGCGCGGGTGGGATACGGACGACGCAAAGCTTGTCCGTTGGTATGTTGAGTTTTGGGACGAGGTCAAAGCTGATGCGAACATCCCGCAGGTGATCCTCTTTTTGAGCGTCGTCTATCCACCAGAACCTGCCGACGGGCTTCTCTCTTTCATCAGTCGGATGCGCCATCAATCAGAGAAAAAACGCGTGCATCAAGAGCTGCGCGAAATCTGCACAGCGTCTGCGCGCCGGCCCGATGAACAAGCCAAACTCTGCGCGGCGGTCCTGCTCGACGAGTTGCGCTGCGTCAAGCCCGAAGACGTGATGAAGTGGTTTATGCGTCATCGCATCGGGGCCGACGACATGGAGCGCGAGCGACGTTGCAGAGAGATTTTTATGATTGAAGGCGGCGATGCTTCAGAGTGTCGAAACATGCGCGATGTTGAGTCCAGACTGAGCGAGATTCACAGACAGTTTGTTGTCGGGAGGGTGCGGCCATGAGCGACCGAGACGACCTACTCTTTTATGCGGGCGACGGCTCGACCGTCTCCACGCGTGGTGCGAGTCTGCCTTCGGACGAAGACCAATTGCGGCGTGAAAGCCCCGGCGGCTACGTGGCCGAAACGGGCTTGCGCGACGCAGTCAACGTCGCGCTCTTGCTCGGTCAACCGCTTTTGGTGACGGGCGAGCCGGGAACGGGCAAGACGCAACTTGCGCGAAGCGTCGCGCACGAGCTTGAGCTGCCCGGCCCGCTCGTCTTCAACACCAAGACGACCTCGACCGCGCGCGATCTCTTCTATCGTTATGATTCGCTCGCACACTTTCACGACGCGCAGTTTCGCGGCGGCTCAAGCGCGGAGTTGCGCGTCGAGGATTACATCACCTACGAGGCGCTCGGTCTCGCCATCCTGCTCTCGCTGCCGCCCGACGAAAGCCGACCGTTTCTGCCGTCAAGCGTTGAGCACAACGCCCCTGCACGCGCTGTTGTCCTTATCGACGAGATAGACAAAGCTCCGCGCGATCTGCCGAACGACGTGCTCAATGAAATCGAGAACATGGCGTTTACGGTCAAGGAGACAGGACGCACTTTTGCATCGCAAGCAGGTTTCCGTCCCGTCGTCATCATGACGAGCAACTCGGAGAAGAATCTGCCCGCCGCTTTCCTGCGTCGCTGCGTCTTTTATCACATCGCCTTCCCCAATGCGGAAAGGCTCGCCGAGATCGTGCGCCGTCGTCTTGCGCTCAACGAACATTTCACGGGCGAGATGCTTTCGCGCGCTCTCGAACACTTTGTCGAAATCCGCAAACAGGACAAGCTGCGCAAAAAACCCGCGACCGCAGAGCTTTTGGCGTGGCTGCGCGTGCTTGAGCGCAAAGGTCTTGATGTTGGCGACCGCGCGCGCTCGGACGAGGTTGTTTCCACCTATTCGATCCTTGCCAAGGACGAGGCCGACATCAATCTCCTGCGCAGCACTAAACTCGGCCACGTGTAGAGCGCGTGAGAAAACAAACACTCACCACCGTCAACGTCGAACAGGGCGGCGCGTTTCTTCTCGCCGACCTGCTTGCATATTTGCGCGAGCAGGGGTTTGTCGTCGGTGTTGACGATTACGCGCGCTCTCACAAATTGATCGAGTATGCGGAAAGGCTCGATCACGCAGACCTCAAGACCCTGCTCGCACCCATCTTTGCCACCAACCAGAAACAGCAGGAGCAGTTCGCGGCGGCCTTTGACGAATATGTTCGCCACCTCCCCACGCGACTCTCTAAACAGACCGCGCCGACGACAGAAGACGACGCGCGCAAGCAGGATGACAACAGTGCTGATGCAAAGAAGC
>CBDUCU010000031.1:0-14784 GCA_965365725.1 uncultured bacterium
GTCGCCGACGACGATTGTCCGCGCGCTCATCGTTCCTCTCCTTTCAAGGCGCGCATGTCGTGCAAAACTTCGCCGCCCGCGCGCTCGCCGCGCGCAATGTGTCGCTCGACAATCTCGCGCGCACGCCCGCCGTCCACGCCGCCATACCAAACGCCTTCGGGATAGACGACTACGACGGGTCCGCTCCCGCACTGGTCGAGACACTTCACCTTCGTGATTAAAACTTCATCGCGCAAATTTTCGCGTTTGAGCGCCCTTTTCAACTCGCGCGCCGTCTCTTTTGCGCCCTGCCGCGCGCACGTCTTGTGCTTGCAGACGAGGACGTGCGTTTTTGTCTTCTTCAATTTCGCCACTTCGCTATTTAAAGGCCCTTCTTTTTCATCGTTTGAAGTTTGATTACAACACAGACCGCAATTGCGCGACAAACACCCATCGAGAAGCAAACCTCCGCCCAACTAGAGACTCGCGCCACAACTGTGCTAAAAATTACGTCCACAAACAAAGTTTCAAACGAGGAGATGAGAGATGAAGGTACGCGATTTGATGACGGGCGAGGTCGAATTTTGTCGTCCTGAAAATAATCTTGCCGAGGCCGCCGCCATCATGTGGCGGTGCGACTGCGGCATCGTGCCCGTCGTGGATGTTGAGCGCAGACTAATGGGCGTTGTCACCGACCGCGACATCTGCATGGCGGTCGTCATGCGCAACCGGCTCGCCTCCGAAATCAGCGTCGGCGAAGTGATGGCCGGCCCCGTCCGCTCCTGCAACGCAGCCGACGACGTATCGGACGCTTTGGACGCGATGGCGCGCGAGCAGCTCAGGCGTTTGCCCGTCGTCAATGCCGACGGCACGCTCGCAGGTATTCTTTCCTTAAGCGACGTGGTGCTCCACAGCGAGCGCGGCAAGAGCAAAAAACATGTCTCGCACGGCGAAGCTATGGCCGCGCTCAAAGCCATCGCCAAACCACGCACACGCGCCGAAGCAGAGACCACGCACGAGCCTTTGCCAAACACCTCCGCTTCTCCTGCGCAGACCCAAACCGAACCGCCCATCGAGGGCAATTCATAAAGGAAGCTGTTCAGCTATTAGCTGTAATAGAAAGACGGCTGTGATTGCATGATTTCTAAATTGCCTAACCATCATTGGATAAACTATCGCCACACACATTCATACCTCGCTGCCGGCTAAAAGCCAGGAGCTGACAGCTAAAAGCTTCTTTATGAAATCACTACTACTGTTGCGACACGCCAAGTCGAGTTGGGGAGAGCCGGGGCTGACGGATTTTGCGCGCCCCTTGAACGAGCGCGGACGCAAAACTGCTCCGTTGATGGGCGAGTACATGCGCTCGAAGAAATTGCAGCCCGACCTTGTTCTCTCGTCGCCTGCCGAGCGCGCGCGTCAAACGGCGGCGTTAGTACTGCAAGGCTCTCGACTCAAAATCCCTCTCCGCTACGATGAACGCATCTACGATGCAACGGTCGAACAACTCGTCGAAGTCGTCTCGCAAATCGAAGAGACTTGCGAAAGCCTTCTTCTCATCGGTCACAATCCCGGCCTCGAAGAACTGATCTCGACTCTGACGGGCGCAAGCGAAACGATGCCCACTGCCGCGCTCGCACGCCTCACGCTCGATATAGATAAGTGGGAGAAACTGCGCGCGCGCACGGGCCGTCTCGATTGGGTCGCGCGGCCTAAAGAAATCTTAAGCGATGAGTGATTAGCAAGCAGACGGGAAGCAGAATTAAGAAACTGCCTTCGCTTTTCTTCTGACTCCTGTCTTCTGCCTTTCTTATCCTCTTCCTATCGTCTGCCGGCCAGCGACTGAATCCGGGTGGAGTCGATAGACGGCGAGGTTGTTGGCGCGGCCCCACGCATCGTTTTGCGTGAGATTGATGGCGGGCGTGAGACTCGGATTGCGCTTGGTGATGAGCTGCATGGCGCGTTCCATCTCGCGCGTGTCTTCGATGCGCTGGGCGCGTCCCATCAGCATGACGCTGCGCCAGTTGGCCGCGTCCTGCACGTCCTCGACCTGAAGACAGACTTGCGGGTTATGCTCTATGTATTCGGTCTTTGTCCCTTCGGTTGTGAGAAAAAAGACCGATTCGCCGTCGTAAGCATAATGCATCGGCACGACGTACGGACGATTCTCGCGCGCGCATCCCAAATGCCCGAAGCCGACCGACTGCAAAAGCGCCTTCATCTCATCGATGGGCATGTCTTCGACTTTAATCATCTCCTACCTCATTACTTAAATTTTCCCGAAAGCATAGCATACGAGCCGCCGCCACTTCATGCGCCCTGAGCCGCAAGCTTGTCGACGGTCAGTGCGACGATGGAAGGATCGAGATTTCTTTTGAAGACGATGACGTTTGCGGGAACGTTCGCAAGCGGCTCGCGGCTGCCGCGCAGCTCCTCCCAGGCGGCAAGCACGTAGTTTCTCAAACTCGCGCGCTCAAGCTCTTCGACGCGCGCCCGCAACTGTTGCGGAGTCCAAAAGCCGACAACTTCCAAATAGAAAACGCGCCCCGAAGGATGCGTAATCTGAAAGTCAGGGACAAGCGCGCTTGTGCCAAGAGCGATAACTTCGGCGCTCGGCTCAAGCATCCAGCCTGCGTCGCCGTCAGACCATGCATCGACCAGTTTTTGCGTCGAAGGATTTTCGTAAGGCGTGATGCTCAGATAGTGAGAGCGAAGCGAGTTCTGCCGGCTGTCAAGCTCGAAGTAGGCTGCCCCCGCTTCGCCCTGCCTGGCGTTGATCTCGGCTCTCATGCGCCAGCCCGCACAGAGCAGAAGCGCGGGCAGAAAGACGGCCATCTGCACGCCATATTTTTGCGAGCGATGAAACATCGAAAGCGGCCCCGTCAAAACGATCTCGTAGCCGCGCTCGGCATCGCCGTAAATTTTATGTATCAACCGATAAGCCTTGATTGCGCCAAACAGCTCTCGATAGCCTTCGGCGCTTTGCGGCTCGACCCACAGACGCATCTCCACACAGCGATAAAGAAGCGCCTGCGCCTGCGCCAGATTGTAGAGGTCGATCAGCGCTTCCGCGTTCAGCTCGTCAAACTCAAGCAGACGCTGCTCGTCAGCAAGGTCTGCGTACATGGCATTGAGCGCCGTCTCCGCACTGCAACCGATTTCACGCGCGGCTTCGGCAGCAACCTCCAAACGCGCTGCATCACCGCCGATGACGGGATGCTGCTTGCGCGCCTTGAGAAAAAGTGTGCGGCGAATCTCGACGGGATCAAAGTCAACTCCGGTATCGAAATGACAGCGGTCGGTCAAAAGCTTGACGAGTCCACGAAGAATTCGATAGTCCGTGCCCGTCCCGACGTACGCGCGCACAGCCTCTTCAAGCTCCTGCCGCTCGCCTCCGACGTGCTCCTTAAAAATCGCGATGAGATCAGACGCAGCGCGCAGATAGCGCGCATCGTTCGTCTTCAGTTGGCGCGGACGAACCTGTTCGCCCCGCCGCCAGCTCATCGAAAGGTCTGCCGTCAACATTTCTTTTGAAGTGATACGAATAGAACTCAGGGTTCAGAAGTCGGAATGAAAAAGATGCTTTTATTCTGACTTCTGTCTTCTGCTCTTTTATCACTTGAACATCGATTGATCCTGCGTCTGAAACTGTTCGCCGCCGCGACGACGACTGATCTGTTCTTCGGTCGTGTCCTCGGTCACGACTTCATAAAGCACGGCCTCTTTGCCGGGGAGCTTGCGCAGGATGCGACCCAGACGTTGGATATGCTCGCGCGTCGAGCCTGAACCGGAGAGGACGACGGCGACGGACGCGTCAGGAATATTGACCCCTTCGTTCAAGACCTTTGAGGTGGCGAGCGCCAGGACTTCGCCCTTGTTGAAGGCTTCGAGCCAGCCGCGCCGCTCCTTGACGTTTGTCTCGTGCGTGATGGCCGGGATCAAAAACTGGCGCGAGATTCGATAGACCATCTCGTTCTCGGCGGTAAAGATAAGAACCTTGTCGCGCCTGTGACGCAAAAGCAGGTCGGAGAGCACGCGTAGCTTTGCGTCCGTCCCGAGTGCGATGCGGCGCGACTCTCGATAAGCCATCATCGCGCGCCGGCCCTCGCTTGTGCGCGCGCTCGCCGCGACAAACATCTGCCACCCCTGCAAACCGCCCAACCCGATTCCCTTCTCGCGCACGAACGAGCGAAAGATTTCGCGCTCGCGCTCGTAAGTTGCGCGCTCTTCGGCAGAAAGCTTTACGCCGACGTGTACGGTCGTGTAATCCGATAGATACTCGCCCGCCAGCTCGCGCGCTTCGCGTCGATAAACGATGGGGCCGATGAGCTGTTCGAGCAGGTGTTCCGCGCCGTCCGCGCGTTCGGGCGTGGCCGTCAGACCCAGACGAAAAGGCGCAAGAGACATCTCTGCGGCGTAGCGATAGATGCTTGAAGGCAGATGATGACATTCGTCGAAGATGACCAGACCAAACTGTGCGCCGAGCCGTTCCATAAAGCGAAAGGCCGAAGCGTAAGTGCTTACCGTCAATGCTCCGACTTCAAAGAACCCGCCGCCGATGAGTCCGACTTCGGCCTGAAAGCATGAGAGCAGAAGGTCGTACCATTGATTCATCAAATCGATGGTCGGGACAACGACAAGCGTCGAACGTTTGACCTGCTCAATCGCCATCTGCGCGACGAGACTTTTGCCCGCGCCCGTCGGCAGTATGACGACACCGCAACTGTTCGCGCGTCGCCACTCTTCAATCGCCTGTTGTTGATAAGGACGCGGCTCGACAACAAACTTCGTTGGAAAATCGAATTTGTGATAAGCGCGCGCCTTATCCTCAAACGGAATCTTGCCCCGCGTCAGCTCGCGCAACGCCTCGCGGTACGAACACGCCGGCGCACGCCAGCGCAAGACTCTCTCGTCCCAACGAAACGCGGCGGGCAGATGGTCTTCACGACCTGCTCCTTCGACCGTGAGCGTTCCCGCCTCGAAATGGATGCTTATCTGATTCACTAAAAGAGATTATACCGGCATGGCAGAATATTCTTGGTCTTGCCGTCATTACGACGACAATCATTAAACACAGAGACACAGAGACACAGTCGAAACAAACTGTGTCTCTGTGTCTCTGTGTTTAAATTCTATCGCTCGGGTTAGAACGGAATCGAATCGTCGTCGATGTCAGGCTCGGATTGAGCGGGTCGGCCTGCGCCGCCGCGCGTGGCAGCAGCGGCCTGTCCTCGCCCTTGCTCGACCTGCCGGACGGGGATGCCTTCAACGCCTTGACCGCCGTCAATAAAACGCACGTCCGAAGCGTTCAGCTCAAGCGTGTAACGCCCCTTGCCGTCCTTGTCCGTCCATTCCTCGACGTGCATCCGCCCTTCGACATAGACGCTTCTGCCCTTTGTCAGATACTTCGAGACGTTCTCGGCCTGTTTGCCCCAGACCGTGACGCGAAACCAGGTGGTGAAGTCCTGCTGCTCGCCCGCCTTGTCCTTGCGCCGCTCGTTGGTGGCGACCGAGAAGGTGCAGACGGCCGTCCCCTGCGCGGTGTAGCGCATCTCAGGGTCGCGCCCAAGGTTGCCGACGACGATCACTTTGTTGAAAGACATTTCGAGAGTCCTCTTTTCTTTATCAATGGTCTGCTCCGATTTGATGGTGTTGCAGACGCGGCACATCGTATCACACGCAACAAAGATTTGTACAAGCGATAATTTTTACAAGCGATGAGTTTATGGCTGACCTCTGCGGCGCGGGACTTCGATGGTGAGAAAATCGCGCGCTATCGAAGTGTTTGGAAACGTCTCTCTCGCCTCCGCGAGAAGGTCTTGCGGCGTGACGGCGTTGCCCTCGACATAGCGCGGGCTGATATGCGTGATGACGAGCTGGCGCGTTTGCGCTTCGAGCGCGACGCGCGCAGCGTCTTCCGTAGTCGAATGCATACTTTGGCGAGCAAGCTCTGCGCCCTCGCGTCCGAAGGTTGCTTCGTGGATGAGAACGTCGGTATCCCGACCCAAGTTGATCGCGGCTTCGCAATAGACGGTGTCGGTGCAATAGGCGACGGAGCGGCCCTGCTCGTTCGGGCCGGTCAATTCTTTGCCGTCGATTGTGCGACCGTCAGCGAGCGTGATGGTTTCGCCGCGTTTGAGTCGTCCGTAGAGCGGGCCTTCCGGGACGTTGAGAGAGCGCGCACGCTCAACGTCGAAGCGACCCGGACGATCTTTTTCCGTGACACGGAAGCCAAACGTTGGGGCGCGGTGTTTGAGTGCGTCGCAGGTGACGATGAATTCGTCGTCTTCAAAGATGATGCCGGGTTCGACCGTGTGAACTGCAGCCGGATAGGAGAAGCGCGTCTGCGAGCGGCGAGTGTTTTCGGATATGTATGAATCGAGCGCGGCGGGGCCGTAGAGGTCTATGCGGCGCGCGTGCCCGGCCATGCCGCAGGTTGCGAGAAGCCCCATCAGACCAAAGACGTGGTCGCCGTGCAGGTGCGTGATAAAGATGCGCGTGATCTGGCTGATGCGCACGTCGTTTGTGCGCAGCAGTTGATGCTGCGTGCCTTCGCCGCAATCGAAGAGCCAGACCTCGCCGCGCTCGTCCAATTTGAGCGCGACGCAAGAGACGTTGCGCGAGCGCGTGGGCACGCCCGCGCTGGTTCCGAGAAAAGTTATCTGCAATCTTTAATCAATCCGTTTCCGCGAAAGGTAAGAAATAATGTAGCAGCAATTCTTTGCGGGGGCATTGCTAGAGACGAAGGTTTTAGAAGACGTGCGGGCGCGCATTCTGACGGATTCATGCAGATTTGAATCAGTGAGAATCCGTTCAATTCCGCCCGCGTCGGCGTTCTCGCTTTAACCTTTTCTGCTCACATAAGGATTATCCTTAATCCAGAAACGCCAGGGTTTCTGGATGTATTCACCGGCATAGTCGATGCCGATGCGCGGCCCGCGCGCGATTGCCGAATTTCTTATCTTGCGACCCGCATCTTCAATCCACACGCGCTGGCTTCTGACAATGTCTTCACCGTTGAAGCTGCGGTCGATTGAGAGCGCCTTGCAGAGCTTGCCGGGGCCGTTCGTCAGATTTTTATCGCCCGCCACAGCGCGGCGCTCGCGCATCAACTCAACGCCCTCGACGGGTTCAAGAGCGCGTATCAGAACGGCGTGCGGAGTGCCTTCCGTATTTGTCACCACGTTGAATTGATGATGCATGCCATAGACGAAGAAGACATAGACGCGTCCGCCTTCGGCAAACATCGTCTCGGTGCGCGCGGTGCGTCGGTTGTTGAAAGAGTGTGCGGCGCGATCCTCCGGCCCCATGTAGCCTTCGGTCTCGACGATGAGACCCGAGACGCGCGCGCCGTCCTTCGCGGGCACAACCAGAAGCTTGCCGAGCAGCTCGCGCGCGACAAGCAAAGTGTCTGCGCGCGTGTAGAAATCGCGCGTCAGTTTTTTGCCCGACGAGGTGTGCGCCATTATGCTCATCTGCTTTCGACCAATGCGCTCGGGCGCACAGCGCTTTTGTCATCGACGAGCCAATCCGCGCGCAGCCGGTCAATCGCCTGCTCTTTCAATTTCGCCTCGACTTCGATCCACGGAGCGAGTCGATATGCGGACGGCATGTTAGTGACAAGGTCGCTGTGATGACGGTCGTTAAAAGCCGTGCGCCCGTTTGAGATGTGTACAAGCTGCCAATCGGGGACGGGCCATGTTTCGCGCGCGGCGGCGAGCATCTCGCGGATACTTTGATGCTCGTACGAATCGAGCTTTTCGCGGACGACGTGATGGTGCGCGTCAAAGACCATCGGGACGCGCGCCCGACGACAGACATCGAGAATCTCGGCGGCGCTGTAAGCATATTCGTCATTCTCAAACGCGATGCGCGTGCGAACCGGTTCCGAGAGACGCTTGACCGCTTCAACAAGGCGCTCACGGCGACCGCCTTTGCCGCCGTGAATCTCTATGAGCGCCCACGCGGAGCGCGGCTGACAGAGCATGTCCATGACGCGCGCGTGTGCTTCGAGAATCTTGATGCTGTTGGCGACGACCGACGGCGAATCGGAGCTGAGCACGACGAATTGATCGGGATGAAGCACGAGACGAATCCCCAGCCCGGTTGCGCGTCGGCCTGTGCGCGCGGCCTGCTCCTCAAACTCGCTGAGCACGTCTGCTCCCATCTCGTCGTCGGCAAAGGGAAAGAGACCCGAAGTCATTCGATAGAGATGAAGACCACGCGCCGCACAAAAATCGAGCGCGCCGTCGAGACGTGAAAGATTGTCCGAGTAAATATCGCGCAGTACGCTCTGCTGCTCATCGCGCGTGAGTTGAAGAAGACGCTTGCGCGTTGTCGTGCGGTAGCGCACAGCATCGGATGTGGTAATGCAGACAAGACCAAGCTGCGGCGAGATCGATTCATCTTTCTTCCTGCCCATGCTCGAACCTCCCCTTGAAAATTTGGCAAGCCCTATTCAACAACCGATCAACTAATGGTTGAATACATCGTCGCTCATCTAAATTTCTGCCGTCGCCGATGGCAATGCAGTGGCCCTAAGCCTATCTTGTGCGCCCAACTCTGATGTAAAGACGCTCGCCGTCAAAAGGACGAGCGAGAGCCAGGCGAGGTCTGCGAGAAGAAGATGAATGAGCTGCAACCAGACGGGCGCAAGCATTGCGACGTTAAGAGCGCCGACGAGAAATTGCACGAGCACGGTCGCCGCAAGCGCGCCCGCCGTGCGCCTGATGGGAAGCTCCTGCGGCGTGCGCGTGACGTGTGCGCAGACAAAGAGCAAAAAACCGCCGACCAGTAGTGCGATCACGGGATGCATCAGACGCAGGCGGAGCAGCAAGTCCGCCGCGGGCGAAAAATCCTGTCGCAAGCCTTCCGCCAGTGACTTTGCGGGATAGAGCGTATCGCCGAGCGCGGCGACCGCGCCGCTCATGGCGAGCAACGTCGTGCCTGCCAGAGCCGCGAATAAAAGAGGCGTGAGCGCGCCGCGCCCTCTCATGCGAAACTCACCCCAATCATCCATCGCACGCCAGGCCGTGAGCGCCAGCGCGGCGAGCAGCATAAACGTGTTGACGAGATGAATCGACATCCAGACGGCGCGCGAGGCCGAAGGGTTGCCAGCGACGAATTGATAACGCACGAGCACCGCGCCGATCAGCGCCTCGACGAGTATGAAGAAAAACGAAAGCGCCGCCCAAACGCTCGCCGGATGTCTCTTGCCGAATCTTCTGAGCGCCCACACCAAAAGGACGAGCACGGCCAAAAGCGCCAGCCCGCTCGTTGCGCGATGCACAAACTCGACAATCGTCTTCGACTCCGGCGCAAAGGGAATCACTTCGCCGTTGCACAAAGGCCAATGATTACCGCAGCCGTCGCCCGAACGCGATGCACGCACAAACGCGCCCCACACGATCACGGCGAGATTAAAGACCACCACGCCAAATGCGTAAGAAGCAAACCATTTATGTTTCATCGCAGTAGATTCTAACGCAAATTCGCTTAGTCGCGCACAGGCTAAATTCAACGCCAAAAGCAATGCGGGCGCTCAACTCATGAGCGCCCGCATTATATGGTTCAAATTTTGGCGGAGTCAGAGACGGAAAAACCGAACAATCGAACTTAGCGTTCGATTCTTTCTAAGCGTTTCTTTTGTCGCCGATGCGATGCAGATTCGAGAGACCTGCCACCTCTTCGGGCTGAATCCGGTAGCGTTTGATCTTGGCGTTGAGCGTTGAGACTTTGACTCCGAGCAGCCGTGCCGCGCGGCGTTGATGGCCGCCGGTTTTCTTCAGCGCGTCGCAGATGATCTCGGTCTCAAATCGCTGCACCTCGTCGTGCAAGCTCACGCCACGTGTCGCGCCGCGCGAGGAGAGCGTTTCTTCCAGCTCCTCGATGCGCTTGAGGAGCACGGCCGCCAGCTCGCGCACTGAGTCAATCTTGTGGCTGAGACTGATCTCTCCCGGCGCGGCGACTGCGGCTGAGCTTTCGCGCGCCACCGAGCTTTCGTGATCTAAAAGTGCGACGTTCATCATCCCGAAATCTCCTTTGCTCATTAATGCGCCTCTTCGCCCGGCCTCTCCGTCGAGCCGGTGCGGCGCGCTCAATTACTTGTTCACCAGAAAAATCATTATCGCGTCATGGGCGCGGAGCGAGACTGGTCGCGCGCGACCAGCCCCGAACGCATGCGAATAGTTTTCAGTTTGTCGCCGCATTTCTCCTCGACGAGATTTGTGTTGCGTATGCTCAACGTGCGGTCGTAACCATCGTTTGGCAAGAGCCATTTGCCGTCCGCCCCGCGAATCAGATGACCGAGCTCGTGCAACAGCATGAGGGCGCGCGCCTCTCTTGAACCTGTAATCGAGGCGGTGCGCTCAAAAGGACTAATCGACTTACGTTCAAAATCATTGGAAGGCCCCATTTTTTGAAAGAAAGGGCCTTTCCGATTGATGCGCGCTTTTGAAAAAAGACGAAACGACGCGCCGCTCTTCATGTCCTGAATGTTGCTATAGCCGCCGCCCATCAAGATGCCCAAGCTTGGGTTTTCATTCGATTCGATCTCAAGCTGCGCCGCAAGCTGATCGAAGACTTGCGTGGCTTTCTCTGTGCCCCCAAAAAAATTACTGCATTCGTCATCGCCTTCAAGCAATGCGCGCGCGTCCGCATAAGCTTCGGCGAGGATCGCCAGCTCGCGCGGTGTGGCGCTTGAAGAGGCTAAAGACGCGGGAGCAGCCGTCGAACTACCTTCGACCGTTGCGCCAGTGCCGGCGGCTTTGTCCATCGATAAATTGTCAAAATTTCCGACTGTTAAAGCTCTCGCGCTAAACGACGCGAGCAGAAAGACAACGCCCAACCCAAGAAGGAATCTCATCGGCATATCTCCCCGACATGCTGGATTCCCTCCTGTTGTTTACGGCCTCGTGCTTAAACTTTTGGCGACTCGCCGAGCCGCCAAACGACGTGACCGATGTGAAAGACTCTGTGTGCGCCGCGATGGGCATCGGGGTCGCGCGCAAGCAGACTGAAAATTCAGTTCGGAAGGCGCGCAGTTTCTTCGCACGCGCAAAATATAGTTGACGATGCGCGCATGCAGAATCGATTTGTGACGAACAGGAAAATGCGTGTGGTGGAGCGGACTCATATAGCGACGATGAAGCATGCAACATCTAAATCGTTAACATCTTTGTTGCAGACAAAGGCTCACCCGCTCCTTTGAGAATGATTTGAAAAACGAATGTCAGAGATTATTGCCGAGGATGTTGCGAAGGTTTTCGCGGTAGTTGCGCGAGAGCGTGAGTTGTGTCCCGTCGCGCAGGATGACGTGATACTCGCCGTGCGTCCAGGGTTGGAGTTCCTTGATGCGGCCGATGTTGACGATGGCCGAGCGATGTATGCGGACAAACTTGCGCGGATCGAGCTGCGCTTCAAGGCCGCTAATTGTATCGCGCAACAAGTGTGACTTTTTGGCCGTGTGGACGTTGATGTAATTGCCTTCGGCCTCGACCCAGTCGATGTCGTCGGTCTCCAGAAAGAAGACTCGTCCTGCATCCTTGACAACCAGCCGCTCGACGTATCGCTTCTCGGCGCGCAACTCTTCAAGCAGGTCGAGAATTTTTTTGTCGATGCCTGCGCCGCCGACGTTGCTGCTGCTTCGCATCTCGCGCAGGTGTGTTTTTGCGCGTTCAATAGCGGCCTCGAAACGCTCGCGGTCAAACGGCTTTAAGAGGTAATCGAGCGCGTGCACCTCAAAGGCGCGTACGGCGTATTGATCGTAGGCCGTGACAAAGATAACGACCGGCGGGCGCTCGCCGTTTAAGGTTTCCAAGACTTCAAAGCCGCCGCGCTCGGGCATCTGTATGTCGAGCAACAAGAGGTCGGGCGAAAGCTTGCGGATGCTTGCCACAGCTTCCGCTCCGTTCGAGCACTCGCCGATGATTTCGATTTCAGCGTCGCCTTCGACAAAGGCGCGAATTTTTTCGCGCGCAAGCGGCTCATCGTCAACAATGAGCGTGCGGATAGGGCTCAGGCTCTGAGAATCAGTCATCTTCGACTTCTGCTTTTTTCAGCTCTCTTACACGAATCCGGAGGGGGGTTTGTTCCGAAGCTTCGACCAACAAAAAATCGATTCCGAAACTTCGATTTTCTTCCAATAAATGATTTCGGAAAACGAGTCTTTCTCTCTAATGAAATAAACACCGCTCGCGCTCCGTTTGTGGCGGAGTGAGAGCCGGCAAATCGCGCCCACTCATGGGCTAAAACATTAATTGTCAGTCGATTGAAGGGTTTACCGTGCGGTGTGCGGGAATTTCCATCGCCACGACCAAACCGCCCCCGGGACGTTCCGTCAACTCGAAGCGATGCGCAGTTCCGTAAAGCTGTTCGAGGCGCGCCTTCGTGTTGGCTAACCCGAGACCCTTGCGAAACACATTGTCTGCTCTATGATTCACAGATAGGCCCGGCCCGTTGTCCTTCACCTCTATACGCAACGTTCCGTTCTGCTGTTTCGCTAGAATCTCGATGAGGCCCGGTGTGGATCGCGGCGCGACCCCGTGTTGAATGGCATTCTCGACGATGGGTTGGAGGATGAGATTTGGGACTTGCGAATCGAGCGAGCGCGGGTCGATCCGCATCTCTGTCGTGAGGCGATCTCGAAACCTTACGCTCTCGATTTCAAGATAACATTTTAAGAATTCAAGCTCGCGTTTAAGCTGTACCTCTTGCGTGCCGGAATTCTCTAAAGTCATCCGCAGAAAATCTCCGAGACGCGAGATCATTTTGTCGGCGGCGTTTGGGTCTTTGTGGACGAGTGAGGAGATGGAGTGGAGAGTGTTAAAAAGAAAGTGCGGGTGAAGCTGCATCTTGAGCGCCTGAAGCTGCGCCTGCGACAGACGCGCTTCGAGTTGCGAGGCGCGCAGCTCGCCCTGACGAAACCGGTTGTAATAGCGATAGACGTGATGCAGCAGAATGATTAAGCCATAAACTCCGTAGCTCTCGCTCGAATTATAAATGACCGTCCGCAGCATCGGGAGCAACATAAACGGCCTGCCCGATGGTTGGATGAAGATTAAATAGTAGATGATCTGAAACGCCGACATCACGACCACCACGAGCAACGTGGCAAGCGTCAGATGTCGGCAGAAGTTTTTCCAGAAATGCGGGCGCTCGATGGGATAGCGGCTGGCAAACCAAAGCACGAAGGGCGTAATCAGCGCCCACAGGTATGGATAGATAAATTGCTCTTTGGCAATCTCGCCCCACGTGGCAGGCCGCTCGCTAAGCAGCCGCGTAAAATAGAGCTGGCCCGTAAAGGCGAAGGCAAGTATCGTCCACACGCCAAAGACGAGCGCCCACAAAATCAAACGCCTCCGCCAAATCGACTGCTTTTGCGACTCTGCCCCCTCTGTCATTCATTTTTACATCTACGGTAAGGAATCGTCCGCCGCGAGGAAACGTTCGAGTATAGACACAGCGCCGTCGAAGGTGAAGCTGCGTGGGACGAACAGGCCGCCGGTCGGGACGAAACGGAAGAAAGCAAACTGCAGGAGACAAGTAAGCGAGAACGATTCAAGCTCTTACTGCTTTACTGACTACTGTTCGCTATCAAAATCGCGCTCGGATAGCAGCTCGTGCCGCGCGTGTCGATCATTTGCAGAAGCTGGGCGTAATAAGATAGCGAAATAAGATAGAGAAGGTCAGACGGCTTCTCGTCTTTGAGTCTTCTGCCGGTTTGTTTTGGGGCGCGTGTATGATCGAATCGTTATACACTTACACCGAAATTTAACTTTGATCCTCCTTTTACAGACTTTTTACATCATTTCTCGCGCGCTCGGCGAATCTTTCGTTGCCGAGTTTCGTATTCACGTTAATAATAGCCCGGCCCAAAGATTCCGATTCGGCCCGCTCTTTTTTGATGATGAGAAAAACGCTTCTTGTGATTGCCGTCGCCGCGCTCTACGTTCTGCATCAGGATGTTTGGAACTGGCGCAGCGCGCGCCCCTTCATTTTCGGTTTTATTCCAATCGGACTCTTCTATCACGCCTGTTTCTCTGTGGCGGCGGCGGGTCTGATGTGGCTGCTCGTGAGCTTTGCTTGGCCGTCGCACCTCGAAGAAGAGATCGAACATCAACAGCACCAAAGCGTCGAGGAGAAGCCCTAGTTGATTCCCGCAATCGTCGTCTTTATATATTTGGCCGTCGTCGTCTATATCGGCGTATTCGCTTTCCGTCGCTCAAAAGGCCATCACGGAGCGGAAGACTATTTTCTCGCCAACCGCTCGTTGGGCACGTTCGTCTTTTTGATGTCGCTCTTTGGCACGAACATGACGGCTTTTGCCATCCTCGGTTCGTCGGGGCATGCCTTTTCAAACGGCATCGTCACCTATGGGTTGATGGCTTCGTCTTCAGGGCTGGTTATTCCGCTGACGATCTTTTTGTGCGGGACGCGCGTGTGGGCTTTGGGTAAGAAGTACGGGTTTATGACTCCTGTACAGATGATGCGCGACCGTTGGGAGTGCGGCCACATCGGGACGGTCATCTTCGCCGTCCAGGCGATACTTCTCGTTCCTTACATCATCATCGGGATTATGGGCGGCGGCACGACCTTGAACGCGATCAGCGGCGGACTCGTCCCCTTCTGGTTCGGCGGCGCGATAGTCGCAATGGTGGTGATGAGCTACGTCTTTTTTGGCGGGATGCGCGGGACGGCTTGGGTCAATACGTTTCAGACGATTCTCTTTCTCGTCTTTGGCGCAATTGCCGTCATCGTCATCGGCTCGCAGATCGTCTCCGCGCTGCAGACGGTCGTCAGCCGCAA
>CBDUCU010000032.1:0-14727 GCA_965365725.1 uncultured bacterium
CAGCGGCTTCACCACCTCCGAGCGAAAGACCTTGAGCGAGCAACCGTAGTCGTGAAGCTTTACGCCGCCGATAACCGAGATGAGCGAGTTGGCGATGGCCGATGGAATCTTGCGCGTGACCATCTTGTCCTGCCGCTCTTTGCGCCATCCCGAGACAACGTCAAAACCCTCGTCGAGTTTTTCCAGCAGGCGCGCGATATCAGCCGGGTCGTTTTGAAGGTCTGCGTCCATCGGAATCAGGACGCGCCCGCGCGCCGCATCAATTCCTGCCGACATCGCTGCCGTCTGCCCGTAGTTGCGCCTCAAGGCGATAACGCGCACGCGCCGGTCGCGCGCGGCCAGCTCGCGAAGCACTTCGAGACTATGATCAGTCGAGCCGTCGTCAACATAAATAATCTCGGCTGTCCGCCCCAGACGAGCAAGCGACTCGTCCAGCTTGATATGAAGCGGGCGCAGGTTCGGCTCCTCGTTCAAGACCGGCAGAAAGACTGAAATCTCCGGCGCGTTGTCGTCGTCTCCCACACTTATTTCGCTCGCAATTGTCGGCTCATCTGCCACGCCAGAGCGCGCGCTCAAAACAGTCTCTTCCTCATCGTAAATCTTCATAAAAAACCTCTGTCAGTTGTCTGTGTCGGGCAGCCAGCCGCGTCTGATGGAAGTTTTAAGTCGAGATACAGAAACAACAGACAACTAACTACTGACAACGGACAAACAATCATTTCCCTTTGAACCAATCGACGAACTTTCGTATCCCTTGCTCGATTTGCGTCTGCGGATTGTAGCCCAGCAGGCGACGCGCTTTCGTGATGTCGGCAAAGGTCTGCGGCACGTCGCCGGGTTGCAATGGTTGTCGGTCGATGACGGCCTTTTGTCCAAGCTCCTGTTCAAGAAGCGCGATCAGTTCTCGAAGCTCGACGGTGCGAGATTCGCCGAGATTGACCACCTCGTACAGGCTCGCATCATAATCGATGGCGGCGCGCACGCCCTCGATGATGTCGTCAACGTATGTGTAGTCTCTGCGCGTTGTGCCGTCGCCGAAAACGGGAATTGGAGTTGCTTCAGAGATAAGACGCGCGAATTTATGTATGGCAAGGTCGGGGCGTTGACGCGCGCCATAAACGGTAAAGAAGCGCAGGCAGATGCACCGCACTCCGTGCAGATGAGAATAGGTGTGGCAGAGCAGCTCGCCCGCCGCCTTCGTCGCCGCGTAAGGCGAGATGGGATGAAAGATGGGGTCGTCCTCAGCAAAAGGCACTTTTTCGTTCTCGCCATAAACGGATGAAGACGAGCCAAAGACAAACTGCTTTACATTGTGTGCACGCGCTAATTCCAGCAGATTGAGCGTGCCATTTATATTCGTCTCTGCGTAAAGCAGAGGCTCGGTCAAACTCGGTCTCACACCGGCGCGCGCGGCCAGATGGACTATCGCGTCAAACTCGCCGTCGTCAAACGCTCGACCGAGCGCCGCGCGGTCGCGTATGTCGGATTCGACGAGCCGGAAATTTTTATTCATCAGGTGCGGCCTGATATTGGCTCGCTTGACCTGCGGTTCATAAAAATCGTTAAAATCGTCAACCACTACGACGCGCCAAACGCCCTCGCCGAGCAGACGCTCGACCAGGTGCGAACCGATAAATCCCGCTCCACCTGTCACAAGAATGTTTCTCATAAAAGCTGTTAGCTGTTAGCTGTTAGCTGTTAGCTGTTAACTCATGGCAGCCGACACCTGTCGGGCGGCTTCTTCCAAACGATGCGCTTAGCAAGCGATCTTTGTCTGGCTGAAAGCTAATAGCTAACAGCTTTCTCCGCATAAATCCACAGATGCCAGCCCCAGCGCGCGGCGAGTCGCATCTCCATAGCGCGCGGCAAAACATTTCCGAGAATGGGCAGCCAACGTTTATTCAAAAAGTGTGTCGCGGTGCGAACTCGCGCGAAGTCTTTAAACAACTCGTGTGCCTCACGACGCGAATAGACGCGCGACAGAGGGTTTCCCGCGCCGTCCGTATGGCTGCTGAGGAACTGGTCGGGGGCGAGATAACTATCTGCATCGCGTTTGATTCCGGCGGCGTGCTGGCGAAGCGATTCCGTAGGCTCGCCCGTCAACTTATTTGCGAGACGCAGCCCCGCCTCGCTGCGCAGAAGGTGCGCGCCCGCGCGACGAAGAAAACGTATGTTGACGCGGTAATTATAAGAGTCGCGGTGATAGAGCATGACGACGGCGCGCCCCTTGGGTTTCAACACGCGATGGACTTCGCTAACAGCGCGCACCGTATCCGGCGTGTGATGCAAAACGCCGTGCGAATAGACGAGATCAAAACTGTTATCGGCGAAGCTTAAATTCTCTGCGTCGGCGACGCGAAACTCGCCGGGCAATTCGTCCAGTTCGAAGCGACGACGCGCAAGACCGACCGCCGCATCCGTCAAATCAACGCCCGTGTAGATTGCGCCCGCGCGGGCAAACTGCGCCCCGTCCGTGCCAAGCCCGCACCCGATTTCGAGCACGCGAAGCCCTCGCGCTTCGGCAAAACCCGCCGCTTCAGGGATATGCCATTCCTTCGCATAACGATGCTCTTCGACGCGCCGGAAGAATTCGCGCGTGCCCGGCTCTGCGTCGGCAAACTTCGTCCCGCAGGGATTCGCCTGCCAGAACGAGCGGACGCGCTCTTTCAAATTTTCCGTAGCTTCGGACATCGGTTAAAAACTTTGACGACCTTGCGCGAGAGGGCCTTTAAGAATAAACATTCTACGCCCACACAGAGCGCACAAGCGACCCCACATCAAACTGTGGAAAGTATCACGCCGCACGCGCGCGCGACAAGCGAGGGACACAGCGCGAAAGATCGCGGAATGGTGGATAAGGTCAGACAGCTCAAGGCCGTTGAAATTGACAAAGGCGCGAAACAAAACGGCGACCCACATAAGAGATGCGAGTCGCCGTCTTGATTACAAACCGGCAAGGCACGGACGATTTCATCTTCAAACTATCTCAGGCCCGCCGCTCAACATCTCTTCGCGCACGCGCGACCATTTGATGTAGGCGAGTCCGAAGCAGCAGAGCGCGAGCACGCCTTCGATAATAAGACCGCGAGCGTGTGCAGACCCGATGTTATAACTATCTGTTCGCACCTCGTATTTTGGATTGATGATTGGAACTTGCCTGTATTCGCCTCCCAAATATTCGGCGCGCGTGTCGTAGTAATAACTATCCATGAAGTAATCGCCCTTTGTCGTTGCCTCCGCATAGACAAGCGGGTTGGCGAGCGCGGCGGAGTTGTGTTTGCCGTCAAAGAGCGCGCCCGCAACAGCCATGAAGATGTAGAAGATGAGCATCAGGGCCACGCCCGCCCAGCCGCCGATGCGAAAACGATAGAGCGCGACGAATTGGATAAAGGCCGCCATGCCGAGCATCGTTGCGGCAAAACAGAAGGCAACTGAAAAGAGCGCGGGCGTGTTGAGGCCGCCAAAGCTTCCATCGGGATGAAAACGATAACTCGTCCAGAGCGCGGTAAAACCTGCAAGCGAGATGCCGAGCGCGATGAGAAACGTCTTCAAAGTGTTCTTAATCTCGCCGCGTTGGAAGACGGCTACGGGGTCGCGCTCTGCGCTCCACCATTCGCGCAGCCGACCGCGTCTGAGAGCCGAACTGCCCGCCAGCGCGGCCAGCGCAATCCAGTTGAGCAAAAGATATATGACGAGGCGCTCGTTTGGAATGGTGTCGTTCGCATGTCGCCCCCAGAGCAGGCCGACAAGAAGCGTCTCGGCAGCGGCGATAAAGAACCAGAGGGCAAACGGCTTTGTCGGGATAAGCTGCCATGACTTGACGCGCCCGACCGCACCGACAAATGCCGCGATACCGGCAAACGCGAGCAGGCCGAGAATGACGGCATAGGCCGGCACTTCCGCGCCGAAGAAATGCCAGGTGTAATAGCCTCTGTAATATTCACCACTCTCGATGTTCTCTGAATAGTTGTAGATAAAATACTGGCTCAAGGCCAATGCCGTAATCCCGCCGCCCAGACCGACGAGCGGGCCGACGAGCAGACCGCCGCGCAGAGGCTTTTCATTCGGGGCCGCGAGCGCAGCCGAAAGCGCGAGACCTACGGCCTGCCAGCACAGCCCACCGATGAAGAGGAAGAGATACAAACGCACAATCGTCTCCGCGTCGGTCCGACCGAGCGCGGCGGCAAAGGCTGTGGGCAAAAGAAGTATGCCCGCGATGAAATATGCGAGCAGCCCGCTCGCAAAGAATTTCCCTGTTGTAAGACGCAAGGGCGAAAGCAGACTCATCTGCTGAAAGATGGCCGTGCCGCGCAGACGTTCCTGTATAAACGAGAGGCCCGCCATCGCCGGAGCGAGAATAAAGAGCAGCCCGAAGAGCGTCACGGTCAGGATTTTAAATGTCTGTCCGCCGAAGCTGCGCACTCGCAACGCATGCAAGTGCGCGTCGGTGAGATAGTCGTATCTGTACGGAGCGCTCGCCGCCCACAAAAGCCATCCGCCGCCCAACAGAATCGCAACGGTCAATGCGGCCACAAAGACCGCTCGGCGGCGCGGAAGGCTCATGCGCATGCCGCGCACAAACTCGGGATTCAGGCTCGCAGTAATATTCCAACTCATAATGCTTACTCCTCTTAACGCTTCTATGAAACGTGGCGGCTGCCCGCCGCCATAAAAACGTCTTCGACCGTCAGACGCTTTTCATAGAACGATACAATCCCTTCGTGCTTGACGACAATATTTCTGTGCAATTCGACAAGCGCGCTTCTCTCGCCCGTAAACGTGCAATCGATGCCCGCGCCCGTCGCCGTCACGCTGTTGACATGCTCATGCGCACGCAGGTCTTCCGAGAGTTTTTCCGCCTGCTCTGCGCTCAGGGTTTCGATGCGTAGGCGTGTGCCGCCTGAAATGCTCTCAACCAGATCGTCGATGCGGCCCGAGCGGACGACGTTTCCCTGCTCCATGATGACGACCGAAGTCGAAAAGTCTGCCAGCTCTGTCAGGATGTGCGAGCTGACCACGATGGTCGTCCCCAGCGCGCCAAGCTGCCGGATGAGGTCGCGCAATTCGATGCGCGCGTGCGGGTCAAGCCCCGACGCAGGCTCGTCCAAAAGCAGAACCTTCGGCGCGTGAAGAAGCGTCTTTGCAATCACGAGTCGTTGCCGCATCCCGCGCGAGAGCGCGCCGACCATCGCCTCTTTCTTCGACGTGAGATTGGTCAGCTCAAGCACCGCGTCGATGCGTTTTCCAACCTTCTCTTTTGCGACTTCCTGCGCGCGCGCAAAATATTCGAGAAACTGCCAAACCTTTAGCTCGTCGTAGAGACCAAACGTATCGGGCACGTAACCGATGATTCTGTGTAGGCGTTTGGGCTCGACGCCGATCTCGATGTCTGCCACTTCGATCTTCCCGCTCGTCGGACGCAAAAGCCCCGCAAGCATCTTGAGAAGCGTCGTCTTCCCTGCCCCGTTCGGCCCGATCAGCGCGCACGTCTCGCCCGCAGGCACAAACAGATTCACCTCGCGCACGGCCGGTTGCGTATCGTAATACTTTGTCAGATTCGATGTACTTATCATCTGAAAATCAGCCGTCACTCATTCCGCGCGCGGCGTTGTCAACGTGCGCTTTGCGTCAGCGTTGGTCAGCCAAACTTTGATCGACCTTCAGCGAGCCAGTAATTATTGACGCTTCGGCTTCTTGATTAGTTCCAAAACCTAAGCGCTCGCGCACAAAATAGAGCGGGCGATTTTTTACCTCGCCGTAAATCCGCCCCACATATTCGCCGATGATGCCCAAAGAGATAAGCTGCACGCCGCCCATAAAAAGCACCGCGACAAAAAGCGAAGTCCACCCGCGCACCCAATGCGACGGATCAAAAAAGAACCGCAGCGCAAGCGCATAGACTATTCCGCCAAACGCCACCGCGATGGCTGCAAAACCCGTCCACACCGCCAACCTCAACGGCGCAAACGAAAACGACAACACGCCGTCCGCCGCAAACCGCAGCATCTTAAAGAGCGGATACTTGCTCTCGCCCGCAAACCTCGCCGCGCGCGCATAACGAACGGGCGCTTGCCTGAATCCGACCCACGCCACCATCCCGCGTATAAAACGGTCGCGCTCCGGCATCGACAAAAGCGCATCAACAACTCGCCTGTCCATCAAACGAAAGTCGCCCGTATCGAGCGGAATCTGCACCTTCGACACGCGATTGATGAGACGATAAAAGAGCTTCGCTGTCCACAGCTTGAAATGCGTCTCGCCCGCGCGCTCCGTCCTCTCGCCGTAGGCGACATCCACGCCGCCGCGCCAAGCCTCGGCCATCTCAAGAATAACGCCGGGCGGGTCTTGCAAGTCTGCGTCGATGACGACGATTGCGTCACCGCGCGCATGCTCAAGCCCGGCTGTAACCGCCACCTGATGACCAAAGTTTCTCGACAGACGAACGGCGCGCACGCGCACGTCGCTCCCGCTCAACTCGCGCAGGATGAGAGGGGTCTTGTCACGACTTCCGTCATCGACATACAAAATCTCAAAGCCTGCTGCGCCCTCCGGCAGCTTCTCCAATGCTTCGACAAGACGCGCGTGCGTCTCTCTGAGCACATCCTCTTCGTTGTAACAGGGAACGACGACGGAAACGATGAACGACGATGGGCGAGCGATGAACTGTCGCTCGTTCGCTGTCGCCGTTTTTGTTTCGCGTTCAGCGTTCATCATTCATTGTTTCCTTAAAACGCCCATTGCCCCTGAACGTGTAGCGCAGTGAGTAAGGCAAAAAGCAGTAGCGACCACACGAAGGCGAGTCGGGCCGCGAGCGGGCGCGCGTCGCTCCAGCGTGCGAAGAGTAGAAAGATTGGAAAGAGCGTCAAAGTGTAGCGCGGCGTGCTCATGAGAAAAGAGGTGCTCGTAAACAGAAGCATGTTGAGCGTCATCCAGACGGAATAAGAAGCGCGCAGCTTGAGCCAACTCCAGACAGTGCAGAGCAGTCCGAGTGCGACGAAAAAAAGCTCGCCATAGCCGACAAGCATCGCCTCGGAAGGCGCGCGTCCGCGTGCGTCTCTATAAGAGTTGCCGATGCCGACCCAGGGCCACGTCAGAGACTTGTACCAGTATTGCTTTAAGACTTTTTGAAAATAGAACGGGTCGCCCCAAAGGTTGTAGTTGATAAAGAGATAGACGGCAAAGCCCGCGCCCGCAAGCGGGATGAGAAGCCATTCGCGGTTGAATCTTCGCCCGCTCTCACGATACTGCATATAGGCTTCGACCATCATCGCAGGAACAAGCAAGAGTCCTGTGACGCGCGTCATCGAAGCGAGCGCGCCGAGCGCGACGGCCCAGCGCCATCTGCCCTTTCGCGCCGCGTAAAAACAGCCGAGCGCGATGGCGATAAAAAGGCTCTCCGTATAGACGGTGTGAAGAAAATATGCGGTCGGAAAGATGAACATCAGAAGGACTGCGCGGCGCGCAAGCCGCTCGTCCATGTCGAGCGCGGCCAGCCGCAACAGCAGAACCCCGGCGGCGAGCGCGCCCAAAAGCGTGACGACGTGCGCGCTTACAAGATAGTCGCGCAGGAAAACCGCAAGCAGGCGGACGGCCCAAGGGTAAAGCGGAAAGAAGACGATCCAGAGACGTTGATCTTTTGAATGAAGGTCTTCCGTTACGTAGCCGTCGCGCGCGATGTCGATGTAGTGCGGCCCGTCGAAATGATTCCAGCGTTCGAGCCAGCCGTAGGAAGATTCAATCCAGCGATTCTCAAGCGTCGTGTAAGCGACAAAGCCATAAATGAGAAGCAAAGCTTTGAGCGCGAGAACAAAGAGAATCGTTTCGCGGTCGAACCACCAACTGGATTCGACGGCGGCAGCTTCGTTATTTTTTTCAACCTGTCTTTGTTGACGATTTTTCTTGCTCATAAATGATTGGCACTAGGTAGCGCGATCATCCGTCTATAAAAATCCGTTGCCACATCTCAAGCGTCAGCAGTTGAAGGACGTGCAAGCTAAAATCTTCCCTCCCCGAAAGGTTCGCCTCGACGACGCGCCGCACTTCTGCGGGGCGAAACAGCCCGCGCCGCCGCACCGTCTCTTCCGAAAGCATCTCGTCAACTAACGGACGCAGAGGCCCGCGCAGCCACGCGCGCACAGGCGCGCCAAAGCCGGCCTTCTTACGCCAAACAACCTCGCGCGGCAACAACTGTTCGGCGGCGCGCTTCAAAATGTATTTTCTTTTTAGCCCCTTCAACTTAAAACGCGCAGGCATCCGCGCGGCCATCTCCACCAGCTCGACGTTGAGAAAGGGGACGCGCACTTCGAGCGTCGTCGCCATCGAAGTCTTGTCCGTGTAGTCGAGATTGAGACAGGGCAGGAAAGTTTTCATGTCAACGTAGAGCAGGCGATTGAGCGGGTCAAAGTCGCGCGCGCGCGCGAAGTATCGCTTGTGCTCTCGGTATGCGTCCACCTCACGCGTCGCCTCGCGCATCTCGTCCGTATAAAGTCTGTGCTTGGCCTCGTCGGTAAAATATGTCCCGAAGCCGAGATAACGGCCCTCGAAATCGAGCGCGGCGCTGCGCGCAAACTTTTTTGCGTTGCGCAAAGGCGCGGTCAATCGTCCGGGCCGTCCGCCGGGAAGCGCACTGTCAATCATGCTCATCAGAGGCCGCCGCACAAGCGACGGCACAGGGTCGAACGCGCCAGCCAGCCGCATCGCCAACTGTCGCGGATAGCCTGCAAAAACTTCGTCGCCTCCCATCCCTGAAAGCATCACCGTCAAAGTCTCGCGCGCTCGAAGAGAGACAAGATAGCTGCTCAGGGCCATATCGATGACGGGCATTTCGATGTGGCGCACAAGCATCGGAAGAAGCTCGGCCACGTCGGGCTTGAGCAGGAATTCGTGATAGTCGGTTTCAAACAGTTGAGAGACGCGGCGCGCGAAGGGCACGTCGTCCGGGATGATGTCGTAGCGCAAATCATCAGAGCCGATGCCGACCGTATAAGTCGAGATTTTTCGCCCTTCGGCAACGCGCGACATTAATGCAACGATGAGAGAGGAATCAACGCCGCCCGACAGAAACGAGCCGAGCGGCACGTCCGCTACCATCTCCATGCGCACGACGCGCTCCAAAGTTTCCAACACCTGCTCGCGCCAGAAATCTTCGCTGCGCCCTTCTTCAATCTTGGCAAACGAAACATCCCACCATTCGCGCAGCGTCAACGCCCCATCCTGCCACTTGAGAACGTGGCCCGGCGGGAGCTTTTTCACGCCGCGAAAGAGCGTGTGCGGGTCTGGCGTCCAAAGAAAAGTAAGCTGTTGATGAAGCCCCTCCGCGTTGAGAGCGCGCTCGACAAGCCCGCTCGCAAGGATGGCTTTTGCCTCCGATGCAAAAAGAAACGTTTCGCCCGCGCCCGCTTGCCCGCGCACAACCGAATAATAGAGCGGCTTGATTCCAAGACGGTCGCGCGCCACAGTCAAAGCGCGCTCGCGCTCGTCCCACACGGCAAAGGCAAACATCCCATTCAGACGCGGCAGACACGCTTCGCCCCATTCGGCAAAAGCCGCAAGCAAGACTTCGGCATCGCAATCCGTCCGAAATTTACGCCCGAGCCCCTCCAACTCTTTTCGCAATTCGCGGAAGTTATAAATCTCTCCATTAAAGGTCAGCACAAACCGCCCGTCGTCCGACAGCATCGGCTCGTGCCCGCCCTCGCTCGTATCAATGATCGACAAACGCCTGTGGCCCAGACACGCCTTTCGTCCTTCACCGTCCGTCTGCGCCGAAGTCCACACACCCTCGTCGTCGCGCCCCCGATGCTCAATCGATTTAAGCATCGCGCCCACGCGCCTTTCAGGATCACGGCTAACGAGTCCGGCAATTCCGCACATACTTTTATTTAAGTGATGAGTAATGAGTGATGAGTGATGAGTTAAAAGCAATTTGCTTTTTACTCGTCACTCATCACTCATTACTCATCACTTCTTTCCGTTCTCCCGTCTGTAATGATTCAAGGATGCGAAACGTGGCGCGCGTCGTGGCCGCGAGGTCTTCGAGCGCGATGGGTGCGGGCTGACGCTCGCTGACAGCGGCGAGACACGCGCGCACCTCTTCGCGCTGGCCTTTGTCCTGTGCGCGCAGACGCAGCGCTTTTTCGCGTCCGTTCGTGTAAGACGTAGCGATACGAAAGTCGTCGATGACAAAGGTCTTGCCTTCGCCGTAAATTTCGATGCGCTCTTTTGGCAGCGCGCGGTCGCCTTCGGCGAGGTATGCGATTGTACCGTTTGACCCGTCGGCGAAGCGGAGCGTGACAAAGACCGAATCTGCGTCGATCAAAGCATGATCGCGTGCGGCGATAGATTCCGCATAGACGCGTGTTGTGTGCGAGCCGGTCAAAAAGTGCATGAGGTCGATAAAGTGGCAGACTTCGCCGATGATGCGTCCGCCACCCTCGCGCGCGTCCTGCGTCCAATGATCGCGCGCGATGCGCCCGGCGTTGACGCGATAGAGAATCGAGAGCGGCGCGCGACGCTCGGCAAAAAACTCGCGTGCGGCGCGCGCATGCGGCGAAAATCGGCGGTTGAAGCCAACCATCAATTGACCTTGTGAGCGTTTGGCGGCTTCAATCACTCCGTCCAATTCTTCTTCATTCAAAGCGAGCGGCTTTTCGACAAAAACGTGCCGGTTGTGTTCGAGCGCGAGCCGAGCAAGACGGGCGTGCGTGTCGTGTCGCGTGGCTATGACGACCAAATTTATTTCTTCGTCGCCAATCACATCCTCCGCGTTTGAGACGTAACGCGCGAAACCAAAACGCTCGCCGACGTTGCGCGCCGTCAACCCCGAGGCGGTCGCAATCGACAGAAGGTCTGCGCCTTCGGCCTTAAAGTTTGGCAAGAGAAACTTCTGCGCGTAGCCGCCAGCACCGATGAAACCGACGCGCGCGCTCGCTGAGCTTTTGCGGGCCGCGTCTAACACGCGCGCGCGGTTCTCCACACGCGCCTCAAGCTCGCGCTCCGCGTCGTAGTTGATAACAACGCCTAGATAAGGCTCGCGCGTCTCGCCTGAGATGAGCTGGTAAGCGCGCGCGCCCTCTTCAATCGAGAAGCGATGCGTGATGAGAGGCTTGGTATCGATGCGCCCTGCGGCGATCATGTCAAGAAAGGCTTCGATGTTGCGCCGCTCAGTCCAACGCACGTAAGGAAGTGGATAGTCGTGCCCGCGCTCTTCGTATTCTGCGTCGTAGCGGCCCGGCCCGTAAGACATCGAAACTCTCAAGGTCAGCTCGCGCTCGAAATAGATTTTGCGTGGCACGTTCATCCCCACCAGTCCGACCGCAACCACGCGCCCCTTAAGACGCGAGATTTCTCCGGCAAGCTCGATGGGTTCGTCCGACGAAGTCGCTGCCGTTATCAAGACGGCATCCGCGCCGCGCCCGCGCGACCATCGCATGACGGCTTCCTTTACGCCCTCGCCTGAGGCTACAGCGCCGTCGTCCGCGCCGAATTGTCGCGCAAGCTCGATTTTCGATGCGTCTAAATCTATGCCGAAGACGCGACACCCATTTGCCCTTAAAAGCTGCGCGGCGAGTTGTCCTAAAAGTCCGAGTCCAATGACGACGACCGATTCTCCAAGCGTCGGCTCGGCCAGACGCACGCCCTGTAATGCAATCGCGCCGAGCGTGCCAAAGGATGCCGACTCGAAATCAACCGCATCGGGCACGCGCACGCACAAGTTTTGTGGAACAGATAAAACTTCGGCGTGCGAAGCGTAGCCCGCGCCCGCGCACGCCACGCGGTCGCCCGCGCGCAAATCCTGTATGCCCTCGCCGACGTTGACGATGATGCCCGATGCGCTGTAGCCGAGCGCGTTCCAGGCATCAAGCTTTGTGCGAACGGTGGCGAGCGTCTGCTGCAAGCCTTCCTGTTTTGCCCTTTGAATAACTTGCCGAACGAGATCGGGCCGCTCGCGCGCCTTGCCGATCAGACTCTTTTTGCCAAGCTCCACCGTCAAGCGATCCGTGCCCGCGCTGATAAGCGAGCAGGCCGTTCGCACAAGCACGCGGCCCTGTTGCGACGCGGGCGCGGGCACGTCCAAAACTTCGACCGCGCCCGTTCCAAGGTTTTGCAAAAGCTGTTTCATCGTCTGAAACCGTTGCCCGCACGCCGACGCTCAAGCGCAGTCTCCAAAAGCTCGCTGACCCATTCGGCGCGCGCGTCCCATGTTCCGTCTTTGACTGACTGCTGACGGCGACGCGCGGCTTCTTCGCCACGCTCGTCGAGCGCCTCTTCGACCAAACGAAAAAAATCTTCTCGGCTGCGCGCAATCCGCAGCACGTCTTTCATCGGCTCGTATTCCGGAAGCGGCGAGATGACGACGGGCTTTCCCGTCGCAAGATATTCGCGCACCTTGATGGCCGAACCGTAGCTCGTAAATGCACGCTCGGTCTCCCAGGGCAGTACGCAGACATCAAACCCGGCGGCATAGCGCGGCAGATCATCGTAAGCGACAGCCGGTAGAAAATGCGTGTTCGGCAGACGCTCAATCTCAACGCCGCGCGATTTGTTTCCGACAAAAACCCACTGCCACTCTGGGCGCTCGCGCGCCGCACGCCGGATCAACTCCTGATCTATGAGCCAAGGCTCGATTGCGCCGAAGTAGCCGAGACGCGGGCGCGGTATGCGCGCCACCTCTTCGGCAATTTCAAGGCTTCCTTCCGACACCTTCGACCAATGCTCAAAGTCAACGGCCTGTTCGAGCAAAAAGGAGCGCTCGCGCCCGCGCTCTATCTCGTCGAAAAGCTTGCGGCCCGAATAGAAGATGAGGTCTGCCCGCTCAATCGCGCTCTCATGCAAGCGTCGAATCGCCGCCGGATCGGTCGCATGATCCATCGAGTTTTCATCATACTTATCGGAGACGTGATAGACGACGAGCGATTCTCCCATTCGTCCGATCATCTCGGCGGCGGTTGGGATGGCAACCCACAAGATGGGGCGCGACATGCCACGTCTTCGCGCAAGCATTCTGATCTGCGCGCCAATCATTCCTCGATTCAAAGAGCGCGCGGCGCGGCTGCCGAAAAAAGGGAGCGCAGCAGGCGAGACGACCGTGATGCCTTCATGCGTCGTGCGCGCAAGCTTCGAGTATGAGCGAAGCTTGCGTGCGACGCGCGGCAAAAGGTCTTTGTTCGTCAGGCCCGGCAAACCCATCGAGATCGAGTTGACGAAAATGACGCGGTTGCCCGCGCGCGCGAAACGCCGCATCAGATGGTTTTTCGAGTGCGGGTGGTGATACCACCAGTCTTCGCCGCCGAAACAGATGATGGAATGGCCCTTGAGCATTCGGTGCGGTCAAGCGAGCGCGTTCGCTGAAGTATGTTTGTATAATAACGCCCGACAGCGCAAATCTGAACTCAAGCCAAAAGCCTGAATGCACACACACGCCGCACCTGAACGAGAAGAGCGCAGCCCTTATCAGCCGTCGCGCGCTCGGCGCAGAAAGGTTTTGACCTTTGCTCTCATCTTCATGGCGGCCTTCGGTGCGAGACTTCTGTGTTGGGTTGACGTGCGCCATGACGTTTGGCAGGTGCAGACCTCGGTCATACACAACTACAAGCATCTGGCGGGCCTGCTCCTGGAAAACGGCGCTCTCTCTTTTTACGACGCGTCTTCGACAACCAGCGAGCCTGAGTTGCTCGGACACCCGCCCGGTTATTCGATCATCCTCGCGGCTCTCTACAAATTCTTTGGCGACGACGACGTGGCGACACAAATTTTTCAAATTGCGTGCGACTCGCTCGCGGCAGCGATAGTTTTTCTTATCGCATCGGAGTTGCTCGCGTTTGGAATTGCCGCGACCGCAGGCGCGCTTGTGGCTCTCGCGCCGCAATTTTGTTGGAACTCAGTCTTACTTCTCCCCGATACGCTTGCCGTCGTCCCCATCCTTCTGGCCGTCTATTTACTTACTCGCGCACAAAAGATAAGCAACAAAAGACTCGCTTTTGTCTTTGCGGCGGGCGCATTGCTCGGCCTCTCATGCTGGCTCAGAGCCAATGCGCTTCTGCTCGCGCCCTTTCTCGCATTGTTCACGCCGTTTCTTTTTGAGCGCCACGTGAGACTGCGCGCGTCGCTTCTGCTTGTTGCCGGTGCGGTTCTGTCAATCGCACCGTTGACTCTTCGCAACGCCATTGTCTTCGGCCACTTTATCCCCGTCTCGCTCGGCGCGGGACAGACGCTTATCGAAGGCATCGGCGACTACGACCCCGAAGGCACGACAGGGCTGCCCGACACCGATATTGAATTGACCCAACAAGAAGCGCAGATGTACGGCAGACCCGAATATGCAAACTCTCTGTTTAGCCCCGACGGAATCGAGCGCGACCGTGCAAGGCTTGCGCGTGCGTTTGCCGTCATTCGCACGCATCCTTTCTGGTTCGCATCCGTGATGGTGCGACGCGCCGCCTCGATGCTCAGAATGGAACGCACGCCGCTTACGTCAGACGCTCCTGTCTCCACAGGGCCGACGCGCTATCCGCGTCTTGCGCTGCGCGCCGCGCAGAAACTCTTTATCACGGCGATTATCCTGCCGCTTGTCCTCTTCGGCGCGTTTATCCTTGTGCGCAGGCGTGAGCGTCTCGCGCTCGCTCTGCTGCTCGCCGTCCCGCTCTACTATTTCTGTATCCAGTCGGCGCTCCATACCGAATATCGCTACGTTCTCGCGATTCAATACTTTCTTCTCATCATCGCGGC